>JANYDG010000042.1 GCA_025359885.1 Acidobacteriota bacterium | reverse complement strand
CATCTGCTGCTGGGCCTGCTGCGGGAGGAGAAGTGCTTTGCGGCGGAGATTTTGCAGGAGCGCGGGCTGAAGCTGGCGGCGATTCGCGATGAGCTATCGCGGGTGACGCAGGAGAAGGCTCCGACGCAGGCGCGGCAGCGGGAGAGCAGCCTGCTGACGGAGTTTAGCCGGGACCTGACGCAGTCGGCGATGGACAACCAGCTTGATCCGCTGGTTGGGCGGGATGGTGAGCTGGAGCGGGTGATTCAGATTTTGTGCCGCCGGACGAAGAACAATCCGGTGCTGATTGGCGAACCGGGCGTGGGCAAGACGGCCATTGTCGAGGGACTGGCACAGCGGATTGCCGATGGCGAAGTACCGAGTTTTTTGGCGGACAAGAAGGTGCTGGCGCTGGACCTTTCGCTGATCGTGGCCGGGACGAAGTACCGCGGGCAGTTTGAAGAGCGGCTGAAGACGATCATGAAGGAGCTGATGGAGACTCAGAACTCCATTGTGTTCATTGACGAATTGCACACGCTGGTGGGCGCGGGTTCGGCGGAGGGGTCGCTCGATGCGGCGAATATTCTGAAGCCAGCGCTGTCGCGGGGCGAGATTCAGTGCATTGGGGCGACGACGCCTGCGGAGTTTCGCAAGTCGATTGAGAAGGATCGGTCGCTGGAACGGCGCTTCCAGGCGGTGAAGGTGCCGCCGCCGAATGAGGTGGACGCGATTCGGATCATCATGGGGATCAAGGACCGCTATGAGAAGTTTCACGCGGTGAGCTATACGGATGCGGCGATTGAGTTTGCGGTTTCGCACTCGAATCGTTACATTCCAGACCGTTTTTTGCCGGACAAGGCGATTGATTTGATTGACGAAGCAGGAGCGCGGGTGAAGCTGCGCCAGACTTCGCTGCCGGAAGAGATTACCGAAGTGCAGAAGCGGATCAAGTTCATTGTGCACCGGATGGATTCGGCGATTGCGAACCATGAGTTTGAGAAGGCGCGGTTTTATTCAGATGAGGAGCGCAAGGAGCGCGAAAACCTGCGCACGCTGCGGGAGAAGTATCACCTGGATGATTCGGCTGCGGGGATTGTGGGCCGCGAAGACATTGAAGACGTGGTGAGCCGGTGGACGGGCGTGCCAATTACATCCATCAAGGAAGAAGAGACGCAGAAGCTGCTGCGGGTGGAAGAAGAGCTGCATCGGCGCGTGATTTCGCAGGACAAGGCGATTTCGGCGCTGGCGAGGGCGATTCGTCGTTCGCGGGCGGGGCTGAAGTCGCCGCTGCGGCCCATTGGCAGCTTCCTTTTCCTGGGGCCAACGGGCGTGGGCAAGACGGAAGTGGCGCGGACGCTGGCGCAGTTTCTGTTTGGCAGCGAGAAGGCGCTGATTCGCTTTGATATGTCGGAGTTCATGGAGAAGCATTCCGTGTCGAAGCTGATTGGTTCGCCTCCGGGCTATGTGGGCTACGAGGAAGGCGGTCAGTTGACCGAGCGCGTGAAGAGGTCTCCGTACTCGGTGGTGCTGCTGGACGAAGTGGAGAAGGCTCATCCGGATGTCTTTAACCTGCTGCTGCAGGTGTTTGAAGATGGGCAGTTGACGGATGGGCTGGGCAACACGGTTGACTTCAAGAACACGATCATCATCATGACGTCGAATATTGGCGCGCGGCACTTGCAGAAGAACAAGGGGCTTGGCTTCTCGAGCGATCGGGAAGACCTGGTGATGGAGAAGATTGAGGAGCTGGTGAAGGGCGAGGTGAAGCGCACCTTCAATCCTGAATTCCTGAATCGTATCGATGAAGTAATCCTGTTCCAGTCGCTCTCGGATGCGGATTTGATCCAGATTGTGGACCTGCTGGTGGCTCAACTGAACGCGAACCTGGCGCAGAAGTCAATTACGATTTCGGTGGATGGGGATGCGAAGAAGTGGATTCTCGAAAAGACGCTGGGCGATCGCAGCTATGGGGCGCGTCCGCTGCGGCGCGCGCTGCAGCGCTACATTGAGGACCCGCTTTCGGAGGCGCTGATTGGTGGCTTGATCATGGACCGGCCAGCGTTCCTTGAGGTGTACATCGAAAACAATCAACTCTTCTATCGGTCGGTTTCGAATCTGACTGAGGAGAAGACGGAGGGGATCGTGCTGTATAGCGCGTAAGTCAGTTTGCAACCAGAAAAGAGAACGGCTCCTGGCAGACACCAGGGGCCGTTTTTATTTCGTTTGAATTGATCAGAAGAAATCAATAGGAAAGACTTATCTATCGGAGTTATGATGGGGCGCTCCCCGATATGGTGTGGCTTCTGGAGGGAACTGCGATGAAAGAACTGAGTGTACTTCAATGCCTTGAACTGCTTGCGATTGTGCTTGCTCTTAGCCCTCTGATAGTCGCTTACCTGCATGTGCTTGTTGGGTTGTCATGGCGCGCCGATTTTTTGCTGGGCAGGTTGGACTCAGTGCTTGGTCTTACTCGCCACGAACGTGTCGGTCTTTACTGCCAGGTGATCGAGTTATTCAACCATGTAAAAACTTTTGCGACTCCACGGAAATTCAAGCAGATGCAGGATTTACGTCGAGGCATGCATGAGCCGGAGAAGGACCCCGTCACGCTGCAGATTTATGGCTCCAGCGACGATCCGTAGGCAAAGCGGCGGAATTGGATTACGCGATATGAACGGCTTCGAGATAGTCTGCGTTACTTTCTGCCTGCATTCTTTCTGGTTTGCGTGTATCTTATCGGCTTCCAATTGATTTTATTGCGCCATGAATTTGGCACACTGCCGCCGGTCAAGACCGCGAGCCAACAGAAGGCAGACACGAACACTCCCCCTCCGCCCAATCCAGCAGCCCCGGTTCCCACTGGCGGCGGCGCGGCCGGAACTTCGGTTGCTATTCCAGTCGCAGCCAACCCGGCCGCAAAACCCGGCGATGCGACCCAACCAAAACCGGCAGAGGCCGCAAAGCAGCAGCCACCCCCAGCCCCCAAAGCTGACGACGCTAACCCACCGGAGTGCAAGCTGAGGCTAGACCCATGCTCCAACCCGACGCCGACTGAAAACATCGTGAATTGGTGGAAGGCTATCCCGGCAGACAAAATCGACTATCTCATCTATGCGTTTCTGGGTAGCTTCGTTTTCAACACGGGCATCATGGTGCGCCGTATTTTTGTATGGGATATCAGTGGGCAGATGTTCTGGTGGGCAGCCTACCGTGTGGTGCTTTCGCTGGGTCTGGCGGAGGTCGTCAACTTTTCAACGAATAAGATTGAGCCACACATGTACTTTCTGATCGCGACTGCGAGTGTCTCCATTCTTGACAGCTCGATTCGCAGTCTTCGCGCGAAGCTATTCCAATCTGATGCTGTGCCCAAGCAAAACGAACTGAGCCTGCAACTGATTCAAGGCATCGACTATTGGAAGGAACAGCGGTTGATGGAGGAAGGCATTGAGAGCATTCAGAACCTTGCGACAGCTGACTTTGTGCTACTCGCACTGCATACACGCACGCCGCTCTTCACCATCATGGATTGGGTTGATCAGGCCGTTTTTGTGCAGCGGTTTCCGTCAAAGGCTGCCAAACTTACCGAAGCGGGACTGCCAGTGAGTGCGGTGAAATTGACGTGGGGCTGGCAACCTGAGAATCGAGATATTCCAATCCGACCAGCCTCTATACCTCCGGCAAATGGCGGACAAGTTGATCCAAATCAACCTCCAACAACCTGGAAGTACGAAGACTACCTTCATCAAGTGGCTGAGGCGCTCGGTACCAAAGAAGAAGCGCTGGTACGAACGCTGGAGGCTTGGAGCAATGATAACCAGGTGCAGTTACTAACACTTTTCTGGAGGGCAGACCTGGGCATGGACAAGAAGCCAAAAGATGCGTGATGCGTTTGCAAAGCTATCGTTTGCAGTGACCATCGTTGGTCAACGATACCCGGAGGGAACGATGATAGGATTTGAAAACACCGTCCCCTGGAGAGCAGCGCTATGAGCGAATTTGTCGAACTGGAAACAGCCCCCATGACCACAGAGCAGGTGGTGAGCATAACGCGCGCCAACAACTACGGCACGTGGCGGATGCAGAAGACTTGGAAGCCGCTGCATGTGGTGGATGCGGAGGGGTGCTATTTCATTGATGTGACGGGCAAGCGGTATCTGGATTTCTCATCGCAGCTGATGTGCGTGAACCTGGGGCACAAGAATCCGCGGGTGATTGAGGCGATTGCGGAGCAGGCGCGCGAGTTGCCATACATTGCGCCGGGGTATGCGACGACGGCGCGGGCAAAGCTGAGCCAGAAGCTGCTGGAAGTGCTGCCGGAGGGGCTGGAGAAGTTCTTCTTTGCGACCTCGGGGACTGAGGCGAACGAGGCGGCGTTCAAGATTGCGCGGATGTATACGGGGAAGACGAAGATTATTTCGCGCTACCGGAGTTATCACGGCTCGACGATGGCTTCAATTGCGGCGACGGGCGACCCGCGACGCTGGGCGATGGAGCCGGGCGGCAAGGGGCAGGGATTCATTTTTGCGCCGGAGACGAACTGTTACAAGTGCCCGATCAAACATACTTATCCGAGCTGTGATGTGGCCTGTGTGGATTACATCGAACATATGATCCGCAACGAGAGTGATGTAGCGGCAATTATTGTGGAACCTATTGTTGGGACCAATGGCGTGTTAGTTCCGCCGAAGGAATATCTGCCGCGGCTGCGCGCTATCTGCGATGCTTATGGCGTGCTGATGATTGCCGACGAAGTGATGACGGGCTGGGGACGCACGGGCAAGTGGTTCTGCGGTGATCATTTCGGGGAGGGGGGGGTGAAGCCGGACATTCTGGTCACTGCGAAGGGCATTACTTCAGCGTATGTGCCGCTGGGACTTTGCGCGACGACGAAAAAGATTGCGGACTACTTTGAAGAGCATTACTTTGCGCATGGGCACACGTATGAAGCGCATCCCATGACGACGGGTCCTGCCGTTGCCACAATTGAAGAGATGCACCGGTTGGGCCTGGTGGAACGGGCGGCGGCGCTTGAGCCTTACGTTCAAGCGAAGCTGGAGGCGCTGAAGGAGAAGCATCCTTCGATTGGCGACGTGCGTGGCAAGGGCCTCTTCTGGGCGGTGGAGCTGGTGAAGAATCGCGAGACCAAAGAGCCTTTCAACACGATGCGCGACAAGGTCGAGGGCAAGGCGCTGGTGGTCGATCAGGTGGCGGCCAAGATGATGGGCATGGGCGTGGCGCAGCAGGCGTGGGTGAGCCACTTTGTGATTGCCCCGCCGCTGATTGTGACTGAGGCTGAGTTGGACTTTGGCATCGGTGCGCTGGATGAGGCGCTGGCGCTGGCTGATGCGCTGGTGGAGTAACTGTTCGTGAGCTGGGAGGATTATGCTTCCGCCGGCTCACTGACCGGCACTTTCGAGAGATTCATCAGCATGGCGTAGACCAAGCCAGCCAGGAAGAAGCCTACAAACCAGCTGTAGTCATAGAGAAAGTGGAGCGCGGGGACGATGAGTCCGATGAGTGCTACGACCACGCCGATAACTAACGCGACAATCGCCCGCGGATTGATGCCTTTGGTGTAGTGGTAGATTCCTTCGCGATGATAGAGCGAGTTGATGGATAACTTTGTCTTTCGGATGAAGAAGTAATCGCAGACCATGATTCCTGCTACGGGGCCCAAGAGGCCGGAGTAACCCTCGAGCCATCCGAAGATATAGGCGTCGGGGGTGGCGAGCAGTTTCCAGGGCTGCATGGCGAGGCCTAAAAATCCTGTAATCATGCCGCCGGTGCGGTAGCTGATGAGGCGCGGATAGAGGTTAGAGAAGTCATTGGACGGTGAAACGACATTTGCGCCGATGTTGACGTTGAGGGTGGCGACGAGGATGGCGATGAGTGCGAT
This sequence comes from Acidobacteriota bacterium, assembly GCA_025359885.1. Classification (GTDB taxonomy): domain Bacteria; phylum Acidobacteriota; class Terriglobia; order Terriglobales; family Acidobacteriaceae; genus Acidicapsa. The sequence continues at coordinate 37,350 of JANYDG010000042.1, read as the reverse complement.
GAAGGCAATGACTGGCTGATGAAAGCGACCAATAAGGAGAATGGGGTTCCAGATAGGTTCGCCGAATAAGACGACCGATGCGGAGGTGCAGGCGATGCCGACGAAGGTGTAGAGCGTCATGGCCACTGGCAGGCCGAAAGCCTGGCCGACGATCTGCGCGCCCTGGGACCTGGAGTAGCGGGTGAAGTCTGGAATATTCAAGGCGAGCGTGGCCCAGTAGCCGACCATGCCGGTGAGCGCGGGGAAGAAGACGGGCAGGAATTCATGCCAGTTGTGGAATTTGCTGGGGGTTTCGAGCATGGCGCCGAAGCTGCCTGCTTTGACGCGAATCCAGATGAGCAGGGCGGCGGCCATGATGAACATGAAGGGCGCGCCGAAGCCCTGGAGGAAGCGGATAGATTCGACGCCGCGCCAGACGACGGCCATATTCAAGAGCCAGAAGCCGAGGAAGCAGGCCCAGAGCGCCCAATCAACTGCGGCGACCGCGGGCCAGACGACCAGCAGCATCGAATGAATTGCGGTGCCGCCGATCCAGGCCTAGATGCCAAACCAGCCGCAGGCGACGAGCGCACGCAGGATTGCCGGGAGGTTTGCGCCGCGCACGCCAAAGGGCGCCCGAATGAAGACGGGAAAGGGGATGCCGTATTTGGCCCCGGCGTGGGCGTTGAGGAGCATGGGGATGAGCACGATGAGGTTGCCGATGAGCACGGTGCCGATGGCCTGCTTCCAATCCATGCCCTTGGCGATGAGAGAGCTGGCGAGCTGGTAGGTGGTGATCTCCATGGACATGGAGAACCAGAGGGCGATGTAGTTGTAGGTGCCCCAGGTGCGGTGGGCGGGGGTGGTGGGGGCGAGGTCGTCGTTGATGAGGGAGGGGTCGATTTGGGGATATTTGTTCAATGCGGCTCCTCGGGCTGCGGATGGTTTGGCTGGGAGTTACTGCCACTTTAGCCACAAAAGCAAAAGCGTGACGAGGGTGGAGCACCCGGGTCGTCAGTTCTTGAGACGGCTACAGGATTTGCGGTTCCGCGGCGTTTGAGGTTCCTTTGATGCGCTCGTCCCAGGTTTCAGCCGGAAGGCCGGTGGGTACCTCGACCATGGTGATGCAGTTGTCGACGGGGCAGACGCAGGAGCAGAGGTTGCAGCCGACGCACTCGGTTTGGTCGACGCGGGGAATGCGGGCGAGGGGCGTGGGGTAGGGGCCGTGGGCGGGCGAGTGGAGGCCAGCGGTTTGGCTGCGTTCACGCCGGGTGACGGGGGTGACGGTGATGCGGCTGCGGCTGGCGACTTCGTGGCTGGTGGGGATGGGGTGCAATTCGACATGGCCGTCGGTAGGGCCAGAGACGCGGTCGAGATGAATGCACTGGTGTGCGCCGTCCCAGCAGGCGATGTGGCACAGGTCGCAGCCGATGCACTTCTGCTCGTCAATGGTGGCGACGATTTTGAAGTTGAGATTGAGATGCTTCCACTCGGTGACGCGGTTGACGGAGAGGCCGCGGAAGTCTTCGAGGGTGCGAAAGCCTTTGCCGCGCATCCAGTTTCTGAGGCCGTCGGCCATGTCTTCGACGATGCGGTAGCCGTAGTGCATGGCGGCGGTGCAGACCTGGACGGTGCCGCAGCCGAGGAGGATGAATTCTGCCGCGTCGGACCAGGTACTGATGCCGCCGATTCCCGACAGCGGCAGGGCTGAGGCGGAGTCGGCCATGATGGATTGCACCATGTTGAGCGCGATGGGTTTGACGGCGGGACCACAATAACCTCCGTGGGAGCTTTTGCCGCCGACGTTGGGGCGTGGGACGAGCGTATCGAGGTCGATGCCGGTAATGGAGTTGATGGCGTTGATGGCGGAGAGGCCGTCGGCGCAGCCGAGTTTTGCCGCGCGGGCGACGGTGCGAATGTCGGCGATGTTGGGTGTCAGCTTGACGAGCACGGGGGTGCGGGCGACTTCTTTTACCCACTCTGTGATCATCTGGGCGTACTCCGGCACCTGGCCGACGGCGGAGCCCATGCCGCGCTCACTCATGCCGTGGGGGCAGCCGAAGTTGAGTTCGAGACCATCGGCGCCGGCGTCTTCAGAGCGCCGGACGATGTCATGCCAGGCTTCGCGGTTGGATTCAACCATGAGGGATGCGATGACTGCCTGGGCGGGGTAGCGCTTTTTGACTTCGGTGATTTCGCGGAGGTTGGTTTCGATGGGGCGGTCGCTGATGAGTTCAATGTTGTTGAAGCCCATCATGCGCTGGCCCATCCAGTCGATGGAGGAGTAGCGCGAAGAGACGTTGGTGACGGGTGCGCCGATGGTTTTCCAGACGGCACCGCCCCAGCCGGCGTCAAAGGCGCGCATGATTTGTTCACCGCAGTTGGTGGGTGGCGCGGAGGCGAGCCAGAAAGGGTTAGGGCAGTTGATGCCCCCGGCAAAGTTGCGAACGGTGAGGTCGGGAGTGAAGTGAGGGGAGCTAGACATGTGCGACCTCGGCTGCCGAGTTGAATTTTGCGAGGATGCCGAGAGCAGCGCGCTTGCCGTCGGCGATGGCGTCGACGACTTCGCGGCCGCCGTTGGCGCAGTCTCCGCCGGCAAAGAAGCGCGGATGGGTGGTCTGGCCGGTGGCGCGTTCGGTGACGATGCGGCCATGCTCGACGGCGATGTGGCGAAACTCGGTGAGCAGTTGGGTGAGCGGAGACTGGCCAATTGCGGGGATGACGGTGCGGCACTCCATGGAGAAGAGCGAATGAGGGATGGGCTCAAAATGATCGGGCTTGCGGTCGTCTGCGAGGCTATTGCCCGCTGGTTTGACGGCTTGAATATCCAGCAGCAGGCCGCCGTTCTCAGCATTGCGAATCGCTACCGGCAGGCGATGCCAAAGAAAGCTCACGCCCTCGCGGCGGGCATGATCGAACTCAAAGTCGAATGCGGAGACATCATTGGGTCCGCGGCGGTAGAGCATGGTGACGGGGTCGGCCCCGAGGCGGCGAGCGGCGATGGCGGCATCGATCGCGGTATTCCCTGCCCCCACGACGACGACTGCGCCCGACATTCTGGTGATGTGGCCGGTCTTGTAGGCGGAGATCAGCTGAAGGGCGTTGAGAATACCGTGGGTTTCATCTTCGACGCCACTTTGAATTGATTCGGATTCGCCGGGAATGCCGAGGCTCTGCATCGCGCCCAGGCCTACTCCCAGAAAGACGAAGTCAAACTCCGTTTCGAGGGCCTCAAGCTGGGCGGTGGTCTCGATAGCCTCGGAGAGGCGGAATTCGACGCCGGTCTGGCGGATCAGCTCGACCTCGCGCAGACTATCGGCGGTGGGGAGTTTGTATTCAGCGACGCCATAGGTGTTGAGGCCACCGGGGAGAGGGCGGCGCTCAATTACGGTGACGTGGGCTCCCATTCGACGCAGCTCAGCAGCGCAGGCAAGCGACGCCGGGCCGCTGCCGACGCAGGCTACGCGCAAGGGAATCGCTGGCGATGCCACTGGAATCAGGGGCTCACCCCAGGCGTGAAAGGCGTCCATGGCGTGGCGCTGCAACTCGGCAATCTGGATTGGGGGGCGGTCGTAGCGGTGCATCACGCAGGCACCCTCGCAGAGTACCTCGACGGGGCAGACGCGGGAGCAACTGCCAGCGAGGACGTTCGCCTCGATGATTTTGCGACCGGCACCTCGCAGGTTACCGCTCGCGATGCGTTTGATGAAGCCGGGGACGTCGATATGGGTGGGGCATGCGACCATGCATGGTGCATCGAAGCAGTTCAGGCACCGGTTGGACTCGACCACGGCAGCCTGCGAGGAAAGCGGCGAATGCAGTTCTGCAAAGCGCTGCCGGATTTCAGGATGTTCACTAAAAGGACTGCTGACACTGGTAAGCAATGGCGATTCCTTCAATGATGCAATTGCCGGATATTCCCGTTTTGAATCCAAATGGGCCCAGGGGCATTGCGCTCGCGGCCCGGTAAGAAAGTGCAGGATGAGACTTTGAAAGTATCGCAAAGCCTTTAGAACAGCAACGGAATTGTTGCGCGGCAACAGGAGCAAACCGGGAAGCGATCGAGCCTGGCTTTTCACTACAGCCAGCAGCCGGCCTGGTCAAAGCAATCTGGACCAGCACAACCGCGCCGCATCGGCCGCCGCTCGCTCTCCCGAAAAAAGAATCCGAAAGAATACGTTGCAGCCATTTGCAGATAGAACTATACTCCTCGGTTGATAATTTCGCAGTTTGACTTGAAGCCAACTTCCCTAGCCGCGACTTGGGCCAGACTACGACGAACCGATGATCGCAATCATCAGGAGATCGAGAAACTGAGAGGATTGGTATGGCGAACGTTATCGAAAAGCCCTCCGGATCCATTGAAACGGTGGCTCAGGACAATGCCCACTCGCCCGTAGACGACGTCTTGCGGGCATTCGAACATGTAGCAGAGGATGAATCCGACAATCGCGGATTTTTCTCATGGCCGCCGACCGCAGCGATGGTCAGCACGATTCTGGTCATCGTGGTGCTGGGTGCCTTTATCACCTACGTCGCGATGTCGAAACGGGACAGTGCGCAATCAGCAGCGAATGCGCCGGTGGCAACTGCCCCAAGTGCGCCTGCGGTTCGTGTGAGGAGCACCACCCCTGCACCGCCGATGAGTGCAACAGAGATCAAGGAAATGCAGGCGCGTGACACCTACGCGACGAACATGGCCAAGTCGTTCCCTGCCCGAATGCCGGAATACAAGAAGGTTTTGATTTTTGCGGATAACTGGGCCGGGACCAAGCCCCCCTATCCGACGCCACTGACCGATATCAAACAGAGAACGGGCGACAATCTGATGCTCGTCTTCTGGTCACCCGATGCGGGAACGGCAAAGGCTTTGGCTGAGTTCACCAAATCGCGGGCAGTCACAGAGGCAGTGAGCGCCGGATTTGCGGAATTTCAGTTTGTAGACCCGGCTACCTACTGCTACGCTTCGGTTGTTCCGGTGAACATCGTTGGACCGGTGAACTGCGGCGTGCGATAGCAGCTGACCGGACGGAACAGTCAGGCAAACTGATTGATTCTCCCTCGCCCGGAGGTGCGAGCCCAGTTTTCTGAGATGAAAACTGGGCGACTGGGTTTGTGTGCTGCGCTTGATTCAGGCCAGGATGGATTCAGTCTTTTCAGCAGCGCCTGCGCTGGCGGGGTTCACTGCCTGGATGGAAGGCGTCCGGTAGCCATGGCTGGCCAGATGCTGCCCCATGGGTGCATACATCGCTTCGTCGCGCGGCTGCCAGGTGCCGAGGCCATCGACGTAGCGGTTGTACATGCAAAAAGCAGCGGCGATGAGCACGGTATCGTGAATTTCCATGTCACTTGCGCCCTGAGCTCTGGCTGCGGCGACATCGCTTTCCGTCACTTTTTTGCCATCCTGCTGCACCTTTGCTGCAATCACCAGGAGACTTTTCAGCTTCTCTGAAATCGCGGCCTGGGTGTAGTCAACAGCGACTTGACGGACTGTAGCGCTTTCACCCAGGTGGCAGGCTGCGGCGGCCCCGTGACTGGTCTGGCAAAAATAGCACTCGTTGAGCGATGAGACATAGGTGGCAATCAGCTCGCGCTCGCCCGGTTCCAGGCTGTTGGGTTCGTGCAGCAGAATGTGCGCCAGTTCGCGCATGGGTTTGGCCGTCTCTGGACGGAAGGCGAAACCGGCGCTGATGCCAGGCAGTCCCTGGGGAAGTTCTATATGGGCCATGATGCGGGTTCCTTTGTGCTTTTCTCAAACGGTGGTCGGGGTTGGTTGTGGGATGTAGTCGCGGCTGACAGTGACGTAGCCTTCACGAGCGGTGCGCTTGCCTCGTTCGCGATACAAGTCTTCTTCCTGAGGCTGCCAGGTTGCGAGCCCGTCAACGTAACGGTTGTACATGCAAAAAGCCGCCGCGATCAGCACCGTGTCGTGAATTTCAATGTCGGTGGCACCGGCGGCGCGAGCTTGCTCGACGTCTGCCGCCGTCACATGCTTGCCGCCGCGCTGGACTTTGCCAGCAATGACGAGGAGCGTCTTTAGCTTGGGGGAAATATCGGCATACTGAAAGTCTGCCTTGACGCGGCGAACGAGTTCTTCATCTTCATCAAGATGCGCCGAGGCAATGAATCCGTGCACGGTCTGGCAGAAGTAGCAGTCATTCAAGTACGAGACGTAGGTTGCGATGAGTTCGCGCTCGCCAGGGGTAAGGCTGTTAGGAGCGTGCAGCAGAACTTCAACCAGCTCATTGAGCGGCTTGGCTGTTTCCGGGCGAAAGGCCATGGGCCCGCGAATGCCCTGAAGGCCGGGGGGAAGAGTGATGTGAGCCATGGGGTTTCAGTTCCTTTCATGAGAAATGGCGGCCAGTGTTTGCTGAGGGAAGAAGAGTCTGCGCAGGGGCAAACCGCAGAGGACAATGGCCACGCCCACCATTGCGGGCACAGGGTCATGCATGAGGATAAGCAGGGCGATCACTGCACTGAGGAGAATAAACAGAATGGGCGCGACGGGAAACCACCATGCCCTGACCGGCTCAGTGGTACGAAAAAGGGTCGAGGCGGCGAGCGCGAGGAAGAGGATGGCGGAAAAGATGATGAAAGCGAGCACGCGATCAAACGCGCCCAGGAGCAGCACCGCAACGGCCAGCCCGGTTTGCAGCAGGATTGCGTTGGCCGGGGTGCCCCAGCGCGGGTGGAGCCTGCCGAATGCGGGCAAAAACGCGCCTTTCTGCGCCATCGCGTAAGAGACCCGGGGCGCAGCCATGGAGAGGGCGGCAATGCCCGAGCATACGCAGACCAGCACGGTGAGTGAGAGCACGCGGGCTCCGGCCTCACCAAACAGCGCCAACCCGAACTGTGCGACGAAGGCGGTATTTGACGAGATCTGCTCAATCGGCACAACCGCGAGAAAGGCAGCGCTGATGAGCAGGTAGACGAGGGTCACGACGCTGACGCCGCCAAGAAAGGCCAGCGGCAGGGTGCGGCGGGGGTTGCGAACTTCGCCGGCAATCTTGCTTGCCTCCCACCAGCCGCCAAAGCTGAAGAAAGCGCTGACCACGCCGCCTGCAATTGCCGGAAAGAGTGCGTCTGAACCAGGGCGGCGCGCAGCCAGAGGCAGGAGGTTGCCAGGGTGAGCGTGGCCTGAAACCACTGCCCAGCCTACGAGGCCAAAGAGGACAACGAGTTTGAGAATATTCACCGAACTCATGATGCTGCCGCTGAGGCGCGTTCCGAGCAGATTGATGGCTCCAAACACCACGAGAATCAAGACCGGCGCAAACGCCAAAGCGCGCGCACCCACAGGCAATACCTGAGCCAGATACGGCACTGATCCGACCGCAAGCGCGGCAGCCACACCGGGATACATGACGATCGAGCTCATCCAGCCGTAGAGAAAGGCGACGGTCTCGCCGTATCCAGCGCGCAGGTAGACGTATTCGCCGCCCGACTCTGGAAAACGAATCGCCAGTTCGGAGTAGCACAGCGCGCCGCACATGGCCATGAGCGCCATACCCAGCCACACAGCAGCTAACAGCAGCGGAGAACCAAGGGATTTTGCCATCGCCGCAGGGGTGAGGAAGATGCCGAGCGCGATCGATTCGCCGGTGACGACGGCGATGGCCGCAGCCAGGCCCAGTTGTCTTTGTTGGGAAGCCATTTGCGGAATCGTACGGGGCGATGAAATTCTTCGCATCCACCGAAAGGTTTAGCTTTGGTGATTTGAGGATTTAGTAATCGACCCTGGCCGGAAGGATTTGCCAGGCGGCGAATGCGCAGTTTGCTTCGCTTTGCAACAACTGCGTTGCAGGAATCTTGCGCAGGTCGCTGCTCTTGCGAAATTCTTCATAGAGGAAGGCGTCGTCAAAACCAGCTGCGGCGGCATCCTGCTGGTTACTGCCAAAGTAAATAGCGTCCATTCGCGCCCAGTAAATGGCGGCAAGGCACATGGGGCAGGGCTCGCAACTGGTGTAGATTTCGCAACCGACCAGCGAAAACGTCTTGAGCACGCGGCAAGCGTTGCGAATCGCATTGACTTCGCCATGGGCGGTGGGGTCATTGGTACTGGTGACGGAGTTGGCACCCTCGGCGATCATCTGCCCATCGCGCACAATGACCGCGGCAAAGGGGCCGCCCGTGCCTGCAAGGATGTTCTCGGTGGCTAGCGCAATCGCGCGACGCATGAACTGAGGATTGGGCGAATGCGCCATAAGGGGATGAGCCTCCGATACACTGGGATTTCGGGAAGAACGTTGGAGAACAGAGACAGTATGGCACAGGAAGCAAATCAGGCCGGCGAGGGAGCAGCAGGCGGAGGCTGGAAACATTCCGTGACCTGGGCCTTCCGCTCAACGCGGGTGGTCACGGCCGAGGGTCTGCGGCCCGCAACCCTGCTGGTTAAATCTGGCCGCATTGAAGAGGTTGCCGCCTGGGATGCTATTCCCGCCGACGCGCACCTGCGCGACTACGGCGATTTTGCAATCCTGCCCGGTTTGGTCGATACCCATGTTCATATCAACGATCCCGGACGCACGCTTTGGGAGGGCTTTGAAACAGCCACCCAGGCAGCGGCCGCCGGTGGCGTGACCACCGTGGTCGATATGCCGCTCAATTCAGAACCGGAAACGATTAACGTCGCAGCTCTCGAAGCCAAGCGCGAAGCGGCTACCAACAAAGCCTGGGTGGATTGGATGGCCTGGGGCGGCGTGGTCGGCAATGGAGGCGTGGGCGGAAACGAGAACGAGTTGGCCGAGCTGATCGAGGCCGGCGTGCCGGGATTCAAGTGCTTCCTCATTCACTCTGGCATCGACGGCTTTGCCTGGGTGGACGAGGCACAGTTGCGCAAGGCGCTGGCGGTTTTGATGGGGTCCGGGCTGCCGCTGCTGGCGCACGCCGAGCTGGCCGCACCTGTGGATTGGGCGACCGGAGAGATCAACGCCGGAGTGTTGTGCACCTACGACGGACGCGTTGACTGGCGACGGTACTGGACCTACCTGGCCTCGCGGCCCGACAAAGCTGAGGTGGAGGCAGTCGCGCTGCTCATCCGCCTCGCAAAGGAATTCCCGACCCCGTTGCATATCGTGCATCTATCAAGTGCCGAAGCGTTGCCGATGCTGCGGAAAGCCCGCAAAGCAGGGCTGAAAATATCCGTTGAAACCTGCCCTCAGTACCTCTGGTTCGCGGCTGAAGACATTCCCGATGGTGCGACAGAGTGCAAATGTGCACCCCCGATTCGCGACAAGGCAAACCGTGACGCACTGTGGAAGGCGCTGCTCGACGGAACCATTGATATGGTTGCTACCGATCATTCACCCTGCCCACCCGACATGAAGCAGCACGGATCGGGGCGTTTTGACGAGGCGTGGGGCGGCATTGCCAGCCTCGGACTGGGCCTGCCAGTGGTCTGGACTGGCGTCACCCGGCGCGTCAAGGACCAATCACGCGGATTGGAGTTGCTGGCCAAATGGCTGGCCACCGAACCTGCCCGCCTTGCCGGACTTACCGGGCGAAAAGGTGCGCTTGCCGCCGGATACGATGCCGACCTGGTCATCATGGATCCCGACGCAGAGTGGACCGTCGCCGAAGCAGATCTGCGCTTTCGGCATAAGGTTTCACCGTATCGAGGTGCCCAGCTGCATGGGCGTGTGCTTGAAACCTATCTGCGTGGCGAGTGCATTTACTGGGGTCGAGGCGAGGGCGGCGTGCGCGGCGTAATCGACCCCAAAGCCCATGGGCGTGAATTGCGGCGGAACCCATGACCCGCTCGGCAAGGGCGGATCGCCTGCTGGCGGAGTGCCGACTGATCGCCGAGATGTCGGAAGAGGTAGAGCGCACGACGCGACGCTTCCTCACTCCCCCGGTAGCCGCCGTGCACGAACATCTGCGGCACAGGATGAAGGCCCTGGGAATGGCCGTCACGGTCGATGCGGTCGGCAATCTGCGCGGCATCTGGCAGCCTGAATATGCGGGCTCGCCTCGATTTGTGTTGGGATCGCACATTGATACAGTTCCCAATGCGGGAGCCTTTGATGGAGTGCTCGGCGTGGTGATGGCCCTCGAACTTGTTGCCTCAGCCCAGGCCGCTGCCTTGCCGCTGGCGCTTGAAGTCATCGCCTTTTCAGAGGAAGAAGGGGTCCGCTTTGGGGTTCCCTTTCTTGGCAGCCGGGCCGTCGCTGGCCGCTTCGACCCACAATTGCTCGCACTCAGGGATTTGGAAGGCGTTCCAGTTGAGACGGCCATTCGAGACTTTGGCCTCGATCCGGCACAAATCGACCAAGCGTCGGTTGCCCATGATGCCGTAGGATACCTTGAAATCCACATCGAACAGGGCCCGGTGCTCGAAGCGGAAGGGTTGCAACTCGGCGTCGTGACCGGCATCGTCGGGCAGACCCGCTGCGAACTCACATTTTCTGGCCACGCCAACCACGCCGGAACCACCCCGATGCACCTGCGATCCGATGCCATGACGGCAGCGGCCGAGTGGATTCTGGCTGTGGAAAACCTTGCTCTCGAATCGGACGGGGCCTTCATCGCTACGGTCGGCAAGGCCCTCGCCAAGCCAAATGCCAGCAATGTGATTGCCGGCAGTGTGTGCCTGAGCCTGGACCTTCGCTCGGAGCGCGACGACCTGCGAGATCAGGCGGTCTTCGAACTACTGGAGCGCGCATCGGCGATCGCAAGGCGCCGCGGCCTGATCTGCGTGGGAAAAATTCAGATGCAGCAGCCTGCCGTGTCCATGGATGAACAGATGACCGCGTACCTTGCCGAGTCGGTCGAGGCATCTGGTTTTCCTGTTCGTCGCCTGCCGAGTGGGGCCGGCCACGATGCCATGGTCATGGCCACACGCCTGCCGACGGCGATGCTTTTCCTGCGTAGCCCTGGCGGCATCAGTCATCATCCGGACGAATCGGTAGTCGCAGAAGATTTGGATGCCGCTCTGCTTGTCGCAGAGTTATTCCTCAGCCGAATCGCCAGAATCCAGGACAATAAGCCTCTTTAATTGAACCGCATACAGACGACTATGAAGGGAAAACATCATGTTAACTTCTCTAGGGGAAAGTCGAAGCAGCCGGAAGCCTGACCACCTGTTGCAGACACCTGACACGTTCATTCGAACGCCGCTTCCGGCTGCAGACGGGGTTGAATTCATCGTCCACGCGGCCCCCCAACTTGGCGCGGCCTTCTCATGGATGACCGCCGAATTCAAGGAAGGAGGCACCCTTCCCCCGGCGCTTCCCGGTCTTCAGCGCTTCGTTTATGTGTTGGAAGGCGAGTTGGAGTTCGAGGTCGCAGGGGAAGGCCTGTCCGCAACCCTGACGCCCGGCCAGTACGCTTTTGACCCGGATGGAATGGCGCGGCAGTTCCGCGCCAGCGTCCAATCCCGAGTGGTGGTCATCGAAAAACGCTATGAAGGAATCACCGGTTCCCTTCAGGACGCGCCTGGCCGGGCATTTGTTGGCGACGAATCGTCCCTTCCCTCTGAATCGCTCGGCGGCGACTCAGCCCTGCAGGTCAAGCGGCTCATGCCTGACGGCCCCGCCTGGGACTTTGCCGTCAACACAATGACGTATGACCCTGGCGCCTCCCTGGCCATGGTCGAGGTTCACGTCATGGAGCACGGCCTGCTCATGCTTGAGGGCGGCGGTATCTACCGGCTTGGAGACAATTGGTACCCCGTCAGCGCAGGCGACTTTATCTGGATGGCACCCTATTGCCCGCAGTGGTTCGGAGCTCTGGGGAAAATACCGGCCAAATATTTGATCTACAAAGACTGGTACCGCCATCCCCTGGGAGCTTGAGACACCATGGCAGACATGAATCCTCCTGTGGAAAATTCTTTGGAAAACGCCGCACCGAACCCTGTGGATATTTCTGTGGATATCGCGGGCCTGATGGCTGAAATTGAGGCTCTTGCGGGGATTTCCGAGGCAGAGCCTCCGGTAGTCACCCGCGTCGTTTTCGGCGAGGCAGACCTCCGCGCACGGGCCTACGTCAAGGCGCTTAGCCGGGAAGCCGGGCTCAGCATTCGCGAAGACTCGATCGGCAACACTTTCATGCGCTGGAACGGGCTCGACCCTCACTTGTCCGCCGTTGCGACCGGTTCGCACATTGACGCGATCCCCAATGCCGGGGCCTACGACGGTGTCGTGGGCGTTTTGGGCGGCCTCGAAGCGATTCGCACCCTGCAACGAGCCGGATTCCAGCCCCGCCGGTCGATTGAGCTGGTTCTCTTCACCTCAGAAGAGCCGACCCGCTTCGGCATCGGCTGTCTGGGTAGCCGCATGATGGCCGGGGCGCTTTCCCCGGGAGAGGCCCAGAATCTCCAGGACAAGGCTGGTCGCGGACTGGAGGATTTGCGCCGCGTCGCTGGCTTTACCGGCGATCTGGCCTCGGTGCAACTTGACGCTGGCCACTTTAACTCTTTTGTTGAGTTGCATATAGAGCAGGGACCTCTGCTAGAACGTGAAGGGTTGCAGCTGGGCATCGTGACCCACATCGCAGCTCCTGCCTCGCTTCGAATCCTGATTGAAGGGGAAGGCGGACACGCCGGCGCGATGCTCATGACTGACCGCCACGATGCCCTTGCCGCTGCCGCTGAAGTGATTCTCGCACTTGAAGCAGCGGCGAAATCGACGGGGGAAATCGATACCGTCGGCACGGTCGGTGTATGCGAGGTCTTTCCGGGTGCGGTCAATTCCGTGCCGTCGCGGGTGCGGCTTGAGACGGATGTGCGCGACACAGACGGCGCTCGGCGCGATGGCGTGCTGGCGGCTCTGAAGAGTTCAGCCGCTGAAGTCGCTGCGCGCCGAGGTGTGCGGATAAGCTTCGAAACGGTCAATTCCGACCCGCCTGCAACCTGCGATGGCGCGGTCCTCGCTGCGCTTGAAGCCTCCATCGCAGACTCTGGCCACAGCGCGCGGCGCATGGTGAGCCGCGCCTATCACGATTCGCTTTTCATGGCCCGCCTCGCACCTGTTGCGATGCTGTTTACGCCCTGCCGCGGCGGCGTGAGCCATCGCCCGGATGAATACGCGTCGCCGGAATGGATTGCGGCGGGAGTCGAAGTACTGGCGCGTACCCTGGCCCAGCTTTCAAGCCAATCATTCACTTGAAGAGTCAGCTCTATTCAAAACAGAAGAAAGACTTTAAGCAAGAAACTCCCGCCCAGCCCGCAGTGATTCGCGGCCTGAGCGGGGGTGGGGTTTCAGTATGGACCTCGATCAGGCCAGGGAGCTAAATGCCAGGGCCGATTCTGCTTCCCCTTCCGGCTTGCGGTCTTGTACGTGCGGGTGCAGAAGGGGCAGGGCGGCGGCCAACACTTCCTCAACGCGACTTGCGTAGTGAATGGTGACCCCCTCGGTCTGCGCCGGAGTCAGATCTTCTTCGACATCCTGACGGTTGTCCGCTGGCAGAATTACGTGCTGTACTCCGGCGCGGCGCGCTGCGAGGAATTTCTCTTTGATACCCCCAACCGGCAACACGTTTCCGCTCAGGGTCACCTCGCCAGTCATCGCCGTAAAGGGCCGAATCGGCGTATTGGTCATCAGCGAAACCAGCGTTGTGACCATCGTGACGCCCGCCGAAGGGCCATCCTTTGGAATCGCCCCCGCCGGCACGTGGATGTGCAAGTCAACCTGCGAATTGAAGTCTTCCTCCAACCCGAGGGAATCGGCGTTGGATCGCACCCATGTCAGTGCGGCCTGCATCGATTCCTGCATGACTTCGCCGATCTGGCCAGTCATCGTAAATCCGCCTTTACCCTTCATGCGATTGGCCTCGATAAAGAGCACATCGCCGCCAGCAGGCGTCCATGCCAGGCCGACTGCCACACCGGGCCGTCGCGTCCGCTCAAAGACCTCCATATCGACACGCACCTGCATGCCGCCCAAAAACTCCTGGAGAAGCTCTTTGTCGATGACCAGGTTGTCCTTGTTCCCCTCCACATAGCGCCGGGCAACCTTGCGGCATACCGTGCCCAGGACCTGCTCCAGCTTGCGCACACCCGCTTCTCGCGTGTAGTGGCGCACCAGGTGACGCACCGCAGGCTCTGGAAATTCGATCAGCTCCGGCGGAATCCCATTGGCCTCAACCTGTCGCGGAATCAGATACCGGTAGGCAATGTGCACCTTCTCTTCTTCGCTATAGCCTTGCAGGTGGATGATCTCCATCCGGTCCAACAGGGGCTCCGGAATCGGATCAAGCATGTTTGCGGTGCAGATAAAAAGCACCTTCGAGAGGTCGAACGGCACATCAAGGTAGTTGTCGCGGAAGGTGTTGTTCTGCTCCGGGTCAAGGGTTTCGAGCAGCGCAGCCGCCGGGTCGCCTCTGAAATCGCGGCCAAGCTTGTCCAACTCATCCAGCATGATCACCGGATCATGGGTATCTGCCCGGCGAATACTCTGCATAATCTGCCCCGGCAGTGCCCCGACATAGGTGCGACGATGGCCGCGAATCTCAGCCTCATCATGCATGCCGCCGAGCGAGACACGCTGAAATTTGCGACCGAGCGCCCGCGCAATCGAACGACCCAGCGAAGTCTTGCCCACTCCCGGAGGCCCGACAAAGCACAGAATCGGCCCCTTCATGTCCGGTTTCAGCTCGAGAACGCTCAAGTAGTCGAGAATGCGGTCCTTCACCTTTTTCAAGCCGTAATGGTCCTCGTTGAGAATCTCGTGAGCCTTGCCGAGGTCTACATCGGTGCCTGAACTCCGCGCCCAGGGCAGAGCCGCAAGCCACTCCACGTAGTTGCGCACCAGCGAAGAGTCAGAGGCCATCGGCGACATCCGTGACAACCGATTGAGTTCCTTGAGTGCCTCTTTCTTTACTTCGTCAGGCATTCCTGCGTCTTCAATCTTTTGCCGTAGCTCGTCAATATCTCGTTGCCCTTCATCAACTTCGCCAAGCTCCTTTTGAATTGCCTTTAACTGTTCGCGAAGGTAGTAATCCCTCTGCGACTGCTGCACCTGGTCCTGCACCTCAGTCTGAATCTTGGTGCGCAACTGCTGCACACCAATCTCCTTGGCGAGGCAACCGTTAATTTTTTCCAACCGTGTCGCCACATCCACTGACTCCAGCAATTCCTGCTTTTCGGCGGTAGTCAGAAACGGAAGCGAAGAGGCGATAAAGTCAGCAGCTCGACCCGCTTCGTGGATATTCGCCGCAATCGTCTGCAACTCATCGGACAGCGTAGGCGAATTGCTCACGATCTGCTGAAACTGCGAAATGACATTGCGCTGCAAGGCTTCGGTAGCCGAAGCGGAGTTGGCATCGGTATCTTCCTGGTCCGCGACAATCTCAACTTCGGCTACCATGAACGGCTCGGTCTGGCTAAACCGCGTCAGGCGCACACGAGCCGTGCCCTCGGTGAAAACAAAGCGGCTCTGGTTGGGCATCTTGACGACCTTGTGCACCGTCGCCAACGTACCGAACTCATGCAATTGATCCGGCTGGGGAGAATCCTGGCGCGCATCGCGCTGCGCGACGACAACGATTGTGCGTTGATCACCCAGAGACTCGATCAGTTGAATCGAGCTTTCGCGTCCAACAGTCAACGGCAAAACAGCGTGGGGGAACAGAACCGTGTCTCTCACCGGCAACACGGGGAAGACTTTCGCAGAACCAACCGGCAGAGCGATGGACTTGGAATTGGAAGATAAGCTCATATTTGCGCGTCCTCGTATCAACTTTCCTTATTAGACACCACACAACCTTTGAAAGTTGCACGGAAAGATTTTCTTCAGGAAAACCTTTGCTGCCTCGACCGAGAACATCCGTCGCAGTCCATTCGCTGGTTTCCCCCCGTTTCCTGCGCTGGAAACACTGTGAGACTTGGCCACGCCGCAGCGATGCCTGCTTTTTTCTTCCTCCATCGTCACCTCAAAAGGGTCGCACCTCATCGAAGGAGATCGACCGGGTCAATTGCGAAAAAGCCATTGGGCACATCAAGCGTTTTCGCGGGTTTAGTTCCTTTATCGGCACCAGAGACAGAAACCTGAGATGCGCCGTCGAGGATTATTTTTATAAGTGACTCAAATATCGATAGTTAGCATTAACCTGGTCTAATTACCCCGCGCCTGAGCGTGAGCCCAATCGGGTCAAAATCCGCGGCCCACAGCTCCAATTGGCGAGCGGGCGGCGGTCAGGAAGGTCTCAGCGAACCGCTTCCTGATAGCGCCCCAGTTCCTTGACCATGGAGCAATGCTGTTTCAGTGCCGCGACGGCCCGCGTGCCATCCTCGGGAGTCTTCAACTGGCAATCGACGTAAAACACGTACTCCCAAGGCCGCCCGTGGACCGGTCTGGACTCGATTTTCGTGAGATTGGTACCTTCTTTGGCCAGTTCTGAGAGAGCTGCAACCAGGGTTCCGACCTGATTCTCGACCGTGAAGGCAAGGCTGAGCTTGTTTGCAGCCGGGTCTGCTGACACCTCTTCGGTGCGTCGCAAATAGAAGAAGCGGGTGTAGTTTTCCTCGTTGTCTTCAATGCCGGCCTGCAGAATCTGGGCTCCGTAGTAGCTTGCCGCCTGCGAACTTGCAATCGCCGCAGCGTGGCGGTCGCGCAGCTCGACCAGCTGTTTGACGCTGCCGGCGGTGTCGTAGAAGGCGAAGGCTTCCATCTTGGGGTGTTCACCCAGAAAGCGGCGGCACTGGGCCAGCGCGACGGGATGTGAAAACACGCGATCAATCTGGTTGATCTGTGCGCCGGAGATGGCGATGAGATTGTGCCGGATGCGCAGCAGCGTCTCCTGGACGATGGTGACAGGATGGGTAAGCATCAGGTCAAAATGCTCTGTGACCGAGCCCGCGAGCGAGTTTTCAATCGGAATGACGGCCGCGTCCACTTCCCCGCTTGCCAATGCACCAAAGGCCTCTGCGGAGAGGCTGAACGGGACAATACGCGCGTCAGCCGCCAACTTCGTAGCAGCCTCATGGCTGAAGGAACCGGGTTCCCCCTGGATAGCTATTCTGATCAAAGTAAGAGGATGCTCCTGCGTGGGATTGCGCTTTATGCCCCTCGCGGGGAGAAAAATGCCCTTACTCGAAAAGTATCATACGCGCGACCCCGGCCAGACGAGCTTGCCGGAAAACCACGGGTGCATGGGTCAAATCGAGTGTGCAAGCCATAAATCCAGGGAAACAAACCCTAGAAAGACCATCGCGATGATTCCATTCATCGTGAAAAATGCGGCATTGAGTTTGCGAAGATCGCGGGGAGAGACGATCAGATGCTCGTACAGCAGCAACAACGCGACCGCAGCTATGCCGAAGCGGCCTGCCCAGCCAAACTGAAACAGAAGTGAGAACCATAGCAGCAGCCCAACGACGACCAGGTGAAGAGCGCGCGCCGCCCAGAAAGCGCGCTCAATGCCGACAGCCTGCGGGATGCTGAAGAGCCCCGCCTTGCGGTCGTGCTCCATGTCCTGACAGGCATAGAGAATGTCAAATCCTGCCACCCAGCAGGTGACAATCAGCGTGAGGACCGTAATCCTCGGGTCAAGCGAGCCTTGCACCGCAATCCATGCCGCTGAAGGCGCGATGCCCAGTGCCAACCCCAGCACCAGGTGCGACCAGCGTGTCACCCGCTTCATATAGGAGTAACCGAGCAGCACGGCCAGCACCAGCGGAGAAAGCTCGAGCGTGAGGCGGTTGAGCTCCGCGCACGCCAGTAAAAACACCGCGCACATCAGCAGGGTGAAGCCGAGCACAAATGCCCGCGAAAGCTGCCCGGCAGGAATTGCGCGGGTCGCCGTGCGCGGGTTGGCTGCGTCGAGCGCCGCATCGGCCCAGCGGTTAAAGGCCATCGCCGCCGACCGCGCACTGACCATGGCCACGAGGATCCAGCCAAGAGTGTGCAGAGCCGGCAACCCGTGCGCTGCCAGCAAGGCCCCCGTCAAGGCAAAAGGGAGCGCAAAAATCGAGTGCTCCCACTTGATCATTTCAAGCGTAATGCGAATGCGGCTGCCCAGGGTCAGGTTTGGCGTCATGATGCGTCTCTCCCCTCTAGTTTACCGTCTGAGGGATGCTTTCTGGCTCGAAGCCGCGATCGGCCGTTCATTGAGTAGAAAAGCCCAGCATTCATCGCTGGCCGGTTGATGGCATGGCCAGCCTCGATATACATTGGCACGATGGCAGAAAACTGGATTCATTCCCGGCCAAATGCAGAGGGTAAAACTGCGCAGGCAGAGGCTCCTTCCCTGCTGCTGCGCGGCCTGCGCAAAGCCTACTCTGACGTGGTTGCGGTCAATGGCCTCGATCTCGAAGTGATGCGAGGCGAATGCTTCGGTCTGCTCGGCCCCAACGGCGCGGGCAAGACAACGACCATCGAGATCTGCGAGGGCCTCACGGACCCCGACGCAGGCACCGTCGAGCTGCTCGGCCTGAACTGGAAAACCGGCGCAAATGAACTTCGCCAGCGCATCGGTATTCAGCTACAGGAGACCCAGTTTCCTGACAAAATGACCGTCGAGGAGACGCTGCACCTCTTTCGCAGCTTCTTCAAGCAGGGCATTCCCGTCGAAGAATCCATCAAGACCGCACAGCTTGAAGAGAAGCGCAGCTCTCGCGTGGGCGGCCTCTCGGGCGGCCAAAAGCAGCGCCTGGCCATGGCCTGCGCCCTGGTTGGCGATCCGGAACTGCTGTTTTTGGATGAGCCCACAACCGGCCTCGACCCTCAGGCGCGGCGTCACCTTTGGGATCTGGTGGACGAGCTCAAACGCGCCGGACGCACCATCATTCTGACCACCCATTACATGGACGAGGCCGAACGCCTCTGCGACCGGGTTGCCATCATGGACCACGGCAAGATCATCGCACTTGGCACTCCGCAACAGCTCATCGGCAGTGTTGGCGGCGAACACATCGTCGAATTTGCCCTCAATGGCGACCTCACCGTGGCTCCGCTGCTGGCGATTGCAGGCGTGCAGTCGCACCGCGTGGATGCCGGCTTGCATCAACTCTCCGTTTCGCATCTGCATACCGCAGTGCCTGCAATTTTTGCGGCGCTTGCCGATCAGAATCTCGACCTCAGCGAATTCCGAACCCACTCCGCCTCCCTCGAAGACGTCTTCGTTGGCCTTACCGGAAGGAACCTGCGCGATGAGTAGCCTGCAGCACAGCAGCCTTTTTCAATTGACGCTCACCCGCTTTCGCCTCTTCCTGCGCGAGCCGGAAGCGATTTTCTGGATATTCATCTTTCCCATCCTTCTCGCCGTCGGCCTTGGAATTGCTTTCCGCAACCGTCCCGCCGACATCCTTCAGGTGGCCGCAACCACGCCCCAGCTCACCCAGGTGCTCACCGCGGACAAAGGGCTAACCGCATCGACGATGGACGAACCAACCGGCACTCACGCGCTGGCCACAGGCGGCATTCTGCTGCTCGCCATCAAAACGGCAGAGGGAGTCGAATACAAGTACGACGACACCAATCCCGATGCGCGCACAGCACGCCTGCTTGCCGACCGCGCCATCCAAACAGGCGCCGGCCGCCGGGACGCCGTCCAGGCTGATAACCAGCTGATCCACGAAACAGGTGCCCGCTACATCGACTTCGTCGTTCCCGGCCTGCTTGGCATGAATCTGATGAGCTCGGCCATCTGGGGACTCGGCTTCGCCATCGTAGAGGCCCGCCAGAAAAAGCTGCTCAAACGCCTCGTCGCCTCGCCCATGCCCCGCTGGCAATACCTCTCCTCTTTTCTGCTCTCCCGGCTGGTGATGCTGGTCATTGAGGTGGGTGCGTTTCTCAGCTTTGCACGGTTCGTTTTTGGAGTGCCCTTTCGCGGCTCGGTGCTGGAACTGGCCTTCCTCTGCGTGCTCACGTCGCTGAGCTTCTCTGCGCTGGGGCTGCTGGTGGCCTCACGTGCGCGCACGATGGAGGCAGCCTCGGGTTTGATGAACCTGGTCATGCTCCCGATGTGGATACTGAGCGGAGTCTTCTTTTCCGCGTCGCGCTTCCCGGCCATCATTCAACCCGTCGTGCGCGCGCTGCCGCTGACTGCCGCG
This sequence comes from Acidobacteriota bacterium, assembly GCA_025359885.1. Classification (GTDB taxonomy): domain Bacteria; phylum Acidobacteriota; class Terriglobia; order Terriglobales; family Acidobacteriaceae; genus Acidicapsa. Next base: position 17,381 of record JANYDG010000042.1, on the reverse strand, counting down.
ATTGATGCTCTGCGTGGCAATATGCTGCAAGGGCTCAGCCTGGGCCAGATGGCGATTCCTGTGGGAATCCTGCTGGCCTGGCTGATTGTGCCCTTTGCCGTTTCGCTGCGTATTTTTCGGTGGAGATAGACGGGCGCGTGGGCAACCGGAGAGGCCCGCGGCTCGGGCCGCAAGCTATGCTTCGGCGGCTTCCACTGTCAGCGACTGCGGAATAATCGAATCGACCCTGGTGATCTTGAAGAGCTCAAGCACGCGCTGGCATACGCCCACCGCAACGAACTTTGCGCCGTGATTCTGGCAGTGGACGAAGTGATTCACCAGCAGCCCCATCCCGGCCGAATCCAGATACGGAACGCCGCTCAGGTCGAGTATGGATAGCTTCGGCATTTCGCCGCCGCGCAGCATTGCCTGCAACTCAAACATGTTGCGCAGAGTCAGTGGGCCGTTAAGGGTGACAATTCGAGTGCCAGGAGCGGAGCCTACCCTGGTTTCAATGTGGAGAGGAGCGTCGAAGGCCATATCGAACTGATTGTAGGGAACCAGCCTTGTAATTAGGTTACAGTTGTGTGAATCGAAAACCGGTCCCCCACGCAGCGCTTTTACTGTAGAACTGAGCAACCGCAGCGGCTGGCCCGGAGGTAACCACGGTGCAAAAAACATCGGCCCACTCATCAAAGTGGGCCGATGTTGAAAGACACCAAGGTTAAAGTTTGATGTGCCGCTAGTTTTTGCTCTTTTCCGAACCTTCATTCGCGACCTGAAGGAAGTTCTTGACGCTGAATACCCCAGGAACGGAATTGGCTCTCAGAAAAGCAGCATCCTTGTCCGCCTTGCTGTCCACAACTCCGTACAGCTCGACGTTCCCGTTCTGTACAGAAATGCGAATCGGCTTGGCCGGATCAATTGCGTACCTGTTGAGCATCGTAAAGCCATAGACCGAGCGCGCTACCTGCATGCGAATCTGGTCGTCCATGATCGAGACGGGATCAACTTCAATCTCCTCGACCACATCCTTGACACCCGCATAGGTGCTCACCAGGGCCATCGCAGAGTCCTTGTCCACGTCCGTGCGGGCATGGCCGCCCAGGGTAACTGTGCCACCCTGAACATTGACCGAGATAGCATTGAAAGTGTTGCCGTAGCCTACCCGGTCATACTGCAACTTCTCCAGCAGCTTTTCCTTCAATTGATCGTCGGACAAACTAGGTCCACCGACCTCAATCGTGTTACGAACTGCCGAGATACCCTTGGTCTTCTGGGCGCGCTTTGCGGCGTCTGCCTTGTATTCGTAAAGGTCGACCGTGCCAGACAGTGTTGCAATTCCGCCGTCCACGGTGACTTTGACATTCTGAAACTGTTTCTTGTTGAGTTTGGCGGTAACAGCGGTGGTAGCAGCATTCTCATCTTCCATAAGTGATGGCGACAGTGCAGGCGAGGCGCTAACGCGCGGTGCTGCAAAAGATGCCAGAGGAAGCGTGAGGAGGCCCCCAACGACGAGCCCGGCGAGCCTTACCTTGCCAGTGAAGCGAATGGGAATCATGCGTGAATCCTCCTGTTTCTGAACGAGTGAAGAGTGCGTCCGGATTGCCTCCGGATGACTTATCTGCGCCCTTCAACTATTTAGACACAGCCATTCTCAAAATGTTGTGCAATTGGCAACACAAATAATGAATGACATCCCGCGCACTTATTTGAATCGACGACGAGCCTTTACCACCATCGAAAAGATTCCTGACTCATCCTGGGTGACGAGCAGGGAGACGTGCCGGTTAATCGCAATCTCTGCCTGGATAAGTTGCTGTGCCGTGGTATTCACATTGCTGGCATAGGTAAAGGTAAGGTTCTTTCCAATCTGTTCAACCACCGTGACGCGGGCACTTGAGTTACCCAGTGAGCCAATAAAGTTGGGATCGACCTTGATCGCCCCCGAGCCAAACAGCCGCTGCACTCGATTGGAAACAGTCGCGTTGAAAGCACCGCCAAGCAGCGCGTCGGTCATCGGATTGTCGCCGGCCTGTTGCTGCTGGACGGAATTCAGGCGCTGCTCATCCTGTGTCCGACCCAGGGCGAGCAGCGCCAGCACGTCGGCTTCCGGCAACGGCGGTTCTGAGCGATACGAAATCTTCAGCTTGTCTGGAGTTCCGTGAAGGCCGAGCGTAATGTCGTAGTCCTCCACGCGGGCCGTGGCGTCCAGATCAATATTTGGCTGAATGCGCACAGGGTTGTTGAAGTTGATGTCACCGCGCTCCAGTTCATACTTGGTACCGCTGATGGTGGTGCTTCCATCGGTCAGCGAAATCCGCCCCAAGACGGAGGGCGAGGCCAGCGTGCCGCGCAAATGCAGGTCAACGTCCCCTGCGAGCTTGGCAAACGCATTCTGAAAATTGAGTTGCGGTGCCGACGTCAGGTGGACATCGAGACGCAGGTGGTTTGAAGGCGCATCCGGGGAAATAATCGGCTGCACGCCTTTGGACTGCGCCGTGAGTGAAGCTATATCCAGGTCAGAATTGATAGCAAACCGCGTCACCTCAACATTCCCGCTCAGCAACAGGTTGCTCTGCGGCCCCTGCAAACGCAGGTTGGCGTCCGCAAGCGAACTGACCCCCTGCGGATACCGAATGCGAATCGATTTGCCGGTCGCGATCAAGTCGGCATAAATGCCCCGCTGAAACCCCAGATAGCCGGAAACGCTCAGTTGACCTCCGCCGCTCATCGCCGTCAACGAGCGCACCGTCAACCGGTTCTGGATAAACTCCAGCGTGCCCTTGATCTGACTCAGCCCGTTGGGGAAGTCCTGCAGCGCAATTGCCGCGTTTTGAAACTCGACTCTGCCCTGCAGAATCGGGCTCAGCAGCGGGCCATGCGCCTCCATCTGAAAACTTGTAACCCCCGAGGCAATCAGGTCCGGGTCCAGCGACTCGGCAAGGCGCAGGTTGATCGAACCATTGGCTGCCAGGTCCAACTGCTGCTTGCCAGTCACACCCAGCGTGCCGCGGATGTTCATGTCTGTATCTTCACCAGTTATCTCAACCGGATCTAACCGGGCAAGACCGTTGGTGAGGGTCGCATGCACCGCCCCCTTGCTGGCCAGGTGCACTCCTTGTACGACCAGGGCAAGTTCGCGCAGGCTGGCCTCGCCCGAGAGCTTTTCAGGGTGCGCCAGCGGACCCGAGACCCGAGCCGTTCCCTCCAGGTCAGACTGCCCGCTGATACCCGTCACATGCAGCAGCTTGAGCAGGCCACCAATATCAAATTTGGCAAACTGCAGCGTCGCCTGCGTGGAGTAGTCGGCATCCAGTCGCGTCTCACCGTGAGCGGTAAATTCTCCCGCCGCCTGGTGTGAACTGAGGTCGTACACCGCTGCATGCTGGCCGGTATGCGCCGAGATCAGCAGGTCAGACAGGGGTTCACCGGCTACCGCGATATGGCTCATCGTCGCCCTGGCCTGCAGACGGGGATCATCGAGGGTCCCTTCGCCAATGACGGTCACGCCCAGCTTGCCGGTTACGACAACATTCGCTGGCGGCGTTCCCGCAGACTGAGCAAGAGCGGACTGAAGGTTGGCCAGATCCAGCGCTGCGGCACGGGCGTCCACCGTAAAGCGGCGATGCGCCAGGTTGTAGGTTCCACTGGCATTCACCTGTCCGCCCGCCCCCAGCCCCTGCTGAGCGGTCAGGCTGGTAATTGTCAGTAGTTCCTCTCCACCTGCATTGCTGATCGAGCCGCTGGCACGCAGATGGTCGATCGAAGATCCATAAACCCTGGCGTTGGTGACCTCGATGCTGCCGGTGCCGGCAAGGCCCTTCATCGCCCCCTCAAAATCCAACTGTGCATTGAGCTGGCCAGTAATCGGTGCTGTTACACCCGTCAGCGGCAACAGGTCGGCAAGCGGAAACTGGTGCGCTGTCGCCTTCACGCTGACAAACGAATTCTCGCCAAATTCCAGGGCCGTGTCAGAAAGCTTGTATGCCGGATTCGACGAATCAATATGACCCTGCAACGAAAGTGTGGCCTCTCCCCGGCGCAGTAGACTGTGGCGCAGGGTGATGCTCGCAGGGGTGTAGATGCCGTCCGCATCAACCGCATCCCACGACACAAATGCCGGCTCAACATGCGCATCCGGGGCTGGCGCGGGCGGCGTTTCCCCGGCAGCGGAGCCTCGAGAATCCGCACTTGCTCCCGACGGAATCTCGATGGCGATATTCGTCGCTGTCAAATGGCCCTCGACCCTCGGGGTAAGCCATGAGCTGTTGAGCCTCCCGTGAAACTCTGCCTGCCCCTTCAAGCGCACCGGCAATGCGTCCGTGCCAACACGGTCACCCGTCTTCAATGCCAGCGTCCTCAGGATGGCGTCAAATTCCGAGAGGTCGCTCGAATTAAAATCAAGGTCCATCTGCGAGGCCCGCTCAATCGGAAAGACTCCTACCAGGCCTCGACCCTGAATCAAACTATGCGGTGTGCGCACTTCCATGCTGTGCACCTTCACGGCACCGGCGGCGACCGGAAAAAGTGCATCGATAAATCCCGTGACCGGGGCTTCGCCTGGGACCGGTACCACCGATGGGGCCAGCGCCAACTGCCCGTCAATCTCCAGATCGTCGCCAAAACTTGTCCAGGTCGCAGTCGCCGGGCCGGTTATCACTGCGTCCAGGCCAAGGTGGCGAACGGATGGAGCCGCCAGCATCACCAGCAGCGTGTCCAGGGTTACCCCGTTCAGGTTTGCATGCACGATGCCTGTCGGAATCAGCCAGCTCTTGTGCGCCCGCGTCAACTCTCGCCTTACCGCAAGACTGGGGGTACTCTCCAGCCAGTTATCAAACTGAAAGTCTGCCGACGCTTCGCCACCCTGCGCCAGCCGGGTGTGGATTTGCGTGACCATCAACTGCCGCGCATCGGCCCGGAAACGCGCTGAAAAACCCACCGGGTGCCCATCCACGATCGAGTCCCGGTAGTGCAGCGCATCCGATGCCACTTCCCCGGTCGCTTGAAATTCCCCTCCCCGGCCACGGACCGTGGAACTCAGGCTGACAACACCGCTGTCAATTGAAGGAATCGTGGTCAACGGAGCAAGCAGCCGCAGGTCTACCTGCCCGTTTGCCTGTGCCGTCCACACCGGATGCGCAAAGTTATCGAGCGTTCCTCGCAGGTTCAGGGTTCGCTGCTGTGACACGAGTCGAAGCGAATCCAGATGAGCGCTGTCATGGAAAAGCTGCAGCGATGCATCAATCCGGCTCGGAACAGGCTGGAATTTCCCCTGCGCAAACGTCAGTTCACTCAAACCCAGCTGAATGCGATAGCTCCCGCTCACGTTGCGGCCCGGTTCCATCGTGGCGCCCGCGTCGGGGAGCCAGGCAAGCTGCAGGTTCGTATCGTTGGCGCTAAAGGTGAAAGGCACAACCTGGTTGGCGATATGAGCCACCCCCTGCTCCACTCGAAGCTTGCCAATCCGCAGGTCAAACAGCGTGTCCAGGATCGGCTTACCCGGCTTGGAGGGTGTCTTCGGATGGGGCTGGTTCGTCGAGCCATCCGGGTAAACAATCAGATGAAACGCTGGCTTTTGAACCTCAAGCTCCCGCAGAATCACGCGCGTCGGTGCATGCAGGGTAAAGAAGTTCAGCACGGAGATCTGCGCGCTCAGGCGGTCAACGTGCGCATAGGGCGCTTCGCCAGCGGCCTCCAGCCCGTGAATCGTGATGCCCTCTGCGTCCGCGCGCAGATGCAGCAGGTCCCAGTGAAAAGCAGCGATCTCAACCCGGCCGCCCGTTGCCTGTTCCATCGCCAGGACCATGCGGTATCGCAGCGCATTTTCAAAAGTCGCCGAGCTGGCAATGTAGTACAGCGCAACCACGCATCCAGCCAGGAACAGCAACGTGATTGCCCCGGAAAATCCAAGTCGCCGCATCCAGCGCGAGGGCATCCTCGGCATGGGTGGCAGGTGACGATGCAGTAGAAAGTGTGGGACTGGCTCCTCATCCTCACGCTCTTTGAGCGCAGCTTCCCTCTCGATGGCCTCGCGTTGGCGAGCATCGAGGCGGTCTGCCTCTGTCCCGGAATTCGGCTTCTGCCGCCCTTCTGGCTCGCTCACTTCGCTCCTCCCGTCGCCGCGACAGGCTGGGTTGGCACATCGGGTTTGAGCATGGAAGTGGGCGCAAGATCGGGGTCCAGTATCTCTACCTGACCCTCCCCTTGCAGGTTTTTCAGCCATTCATCGAACAGCGCATTCACCTGCGCCTGCAACAGAATCTCCTGGATGCGCGCCGAGACCCGTTCAAGCGGAGGTACATCCTCCGGCCTGGCATATTTAGGCACTACCGATTCGCGGTAGTATTTTTGAATTTCTTCGGGAGCAATGCGGATTCCAGTACGGAATCTCTCCTCGATAAACCGCAGCACCGCGATACGGCTCGTCCAGTACTCGGTAACCGGCTCTGGCGCCAATCCGAGAGACGCCAGGTGGGCCGACCAGCCCAATGCAGTCGAACAATCGTGCTGCTTGCAGCCGGGCAGATTCTGCTTCAATTCTAAGAGTGAGTCCTCCAGCTCCTTCGCGCTCACTTCCAACCCTTGCGGGTCTTCCTGGGTGATCTGCTGTTCAATCAAGGCCCTCGAAGTCAGCCGCTCCAGTGCCTTTACCGGAGCAGCATCGCCCGGTTCGCCTATCGGCAGCAGGCGAAACATCCGAACTTCCAGATCCAGATCGCTTTGCAGGATTACCTGGCTATTCACCACTGCAACCACTCGATCCAATTGCCGCGCCCGAACCGTATCCGCCGGCCCGGCTCCTTTGCCCGGCACAGGTACATCCTGCTGCCCGACGCCAACTCCGCATCCAAGACCGAGCATCAACAGCAGCGAAGCAAGGCCACTCCACCAGCCCCGACCCCATCGCAGTCGCGACGAAGCCGGCATTCCACCCCTCAATTGGTTTGCAGTCATGGCCATCAGAAGCTCTGCCCCAGGCTGAAAAAGAAGTTGAAATGGGAACCCTCGCCCACATGAGGGACCAGCTTCGGGTTGAGCTTGTCAAAGACCACCGGGTAGATCGGTGGATTCAGGTTGTAGCTGAAATCCACTCGTATCGGCCCGACCGGCGTGTGGTAGCGCATGCCAATTCCGGGCGCGTGGGAGAAATAGTTGAAGCTGCATGTACCCTGCTGCCCGGTCGAGGTGACCGGACCGACGATCGGCGGCCCCCCCACACTGCCATTGCTCAGGTTCCTGCAACCGGCACGATTTTGCTGCCTGAATCTGAGGGCGCTGGCCCAGATATCCGATGCGTTGGTAAAGACATTGCCCATGTCATGAAAAACTACAAAATTGAGGCTATCGCCCAGCCACGGCAGCTTGGGCGGCGGCAGGCGAAGCTCAGTGGTATTGACAAACGCTCCAGCACCCCCGATCGGGAAGCCGGTCTGTGGGTCGCGCGGTCCCGCCGAGTTGATGCCAAAGCCCCGATGCGAACTACCGCCGCCGCCGTAGAGCCGCTCCGGCAGCGGAATGAACTCCAGGCTCGGCGCGCCATACGCTCGCTCCTGCCCATAGCGCGTATTCCGAGCCAGCACGATGCGCCCCTTGTTCAGCGGGTAGTAGCTGGAGTTGGATACATCCAGTTGGTTGAAATTCGCCTGCGACGCAAAAATGCCCGAGGAAAGAAACTCCTGAAAACTGGTATAAGTGCCGCGATGCGCGTCAAGGGGTGCGTCGCGTGTATCGCGAATCCATGTAAAGCTCGGGCCGCCAACCTTCACCGCCTGAAACAGCAGAGGAATCGAGCTCACCTCCACCTGGGCGCTGTTCCCGTCGACTTTTACCCGGCGATAGATGAACTGGTAAAGAAAGGTGTTCGCCTTGCTCAGCCACTGGCCTTCCCCATTAAACCGCTGCGTCAGCCGTACACTTCCCTCGAGCTTTGATGCGGAGTAGGTCGTCACGTCCTGGCTGTTGTTGTAGCCCAGCGAAACGCTGAGCGCAAAGTTACGACTGCCACGCAGCCTTGGGTATTGGTAGAGCATGCTCAGCCGCTGCTCCAGCAGACCATAGGTTCCGCGCAGGCTGGCCGACTGTTCGCGCCCAAAAAGATTGATCCGGCTCAGCTCCAGCAAGACTCGCGGACTCGCTCCGGTACTGCCGTTGGGGCTCGTGCTGGTTGAACCATTCACCGTCCCGGTCTGTACCTCAAAGCCCCCGCCATAGCTCAAATCCCAGCGCCGCGCCTCGGTGGTCTGCAGCAGTACCGTCTTGCGCGGCTCCTGCCCGGTCGGGTTCTGAATCACCGGATTCACTTCGTTGAACAGCGCAAGGTCGTAGAGATTCCGCTGCGTATCAAGCAACGCTGATTCGTCCAGCGGTTCACCTTCTTTGAGCGTGATGCCGTGAGCGATCGTCTCGGGGCGCGTGTACAGCAATCCCGAGGTCAGCACGCGCCGCAGAAAGACCTGCTCCCCTTCGACGACATGGAAGGTGACATCGACCTGTCCTGGCTGTCCCGGCTGCCCTTGCTGGCCTTGCTGGCCTGCCTTGCCGGGCCCCGATTCCCCCGGCGCAAACGGCGTGGTTTGTGGCAATGCGGCCGTCGTGACCTCAATCCGTGCCTGGTCAAAGCCGCGGCTCAGGTAGTACGCGAGCAGAGTGTCACGGTCGCTGGCTAGATTCTCAGGGGAAAGGGGCTGCCCGGCGGATGTGTTCAGCATCGCGGCTAACGGTGCGGCTGCCAGCTTGTCCGTGCCAGCCAGCTCTACAGCATGCACGCGCTGCTGTTCGCCTTCCTCGATCCGGTACACGACGTTGAGAGTCACCTGTTTCACATGGGCCGGATTGGATGCCTGAATCTGGTCGTCAGGGTCCTCCACCTCAGGCGTCACCTTTACCTTGGAAAATCCATTGTTCTGGTAAATAGCCTGAAGCGACCCGACATCCAGTGTCAAAAGGCTTTGGTTAAACACGCCCTGTCGATCAAACGCATCGTGCGCTCGTACGCTCAGCCGCTCCTGCAGCGTCGGCAAATCGAAGTACTTCGCACCTGTAATCTTCACCGAACCCACGCGGTGCCGAGCTCCCAGCCGGACATGGAAGACAATTTCCACCAGTGCTGCCGTTGGCGGCTTTTGTTCATGGCTCACCTTCACGTCAAAGTAGCCGAGCCGCTGAAAGTAATTCTGTAGGTTTCGGTTGCCTTCATTCAGCAGGTCTTCGTCCACACTGCCCTCCTCATACACAGGCAAAAGCTTTTTCACGCGACCAGAACTCAGCTTCACGCCATCCACGGCGACCACCACCACCGGCCCCTGGTTCGCGCTGAAGTGATAATCGACTGCCTTCTTCTCCGCGACATACGTCTGCGATTCCAGCTTTACTTCTGCTTCCAGGCGATTGTTCTTCCGGTACCGCTGCCCGACGCCGTTCAGCGCCTGCCCGGTCGTTTCCTGGTTGACCACGCGCCCAGGTTTGAGTTTGCCGTAGTGCCTGAACTGCTCGGTAGTCAGGCCGCTTTCACCGGTAAGTTCAATGCTGCCCGTCCTGGCCTGCGGTCCAGAGTCTACTTCGTAGGCAATATCCACCAGCTGACCATCGGGATGCATCGTCAGCGTGTGGGTAAACTTCGGCTCATGGAAGCCGCTTTCCATCAGCGACCTCTGCATCGCCGCCTCTGCCTGAGTCAGGCTGGCTGGTGTAAATCGCGTCCCAGGCCCGAGCCGGCTTGACCGCACCAGCAGCGCATTGGTGTTGGCCCCTTTAGCCCCCTCCACAGAGACCACTCCGATAAACATTCGCGGCTTCCCGGTGAAGTCAAGCACCACCGAATCACCTTCCAGGTGCCCCTCAACCGCAATCGAATCGTACAACCCCGTCGCATAGAGCCGACGCAGACTCTTCCGCACCAGGTCAGCATGCAGAGGTTGGCTTGGCTGCTGCTCCAACTGTTCAGGCAATGGAGCCAGCCGTGACGCCGCGACCCCTGAAAAATCCACCCGAAGCACGGGCTTGCCTTCCCAACGGAGTAATGGATCGTCCGGCAACGGTGCCTCGCCTGCCCGTGGGGAATCCGGCACAACTGCATTGCCTTCAATATCCATCTGCATGGCAGGAATCACAGCCAGTGGCGCTTGACCTGTCGCTTTCCATTCAGAAAGACTTACCAGAACCGCGACAACAGCGATCGCTTTCAGGCAATCGCAAAGCCGTCTGCACCACCGGATATTCGTCCGCTGCACGGGCCCAATGATCGCTCTCAACATGTGCAGACTGACTCCCAATTCACCATCCGCGGCAACCGCGCCAGGCAATTCTCCAACAGTTCTCGAAACAGCCAGGTCTCTGGTTTCCGTTATCCCGCCACTCAAACTCGTCCGCCGCTTCGCGCGAAGATAAAACTCGCCTTGAGCTGCAAACTACCCCCCGCTTTGAGCAGCCCCAGCATGACCCCGCCTTCAGAACACGCTGGCCCCTTGGCACGTTGCACCTGCTCCCTATACTAATAAGCAGAAGCAGATTGCGCGGGTTCAAATGAGCTCTCAAATCTTCTTCGCCATTGCACGATTCGGTTCACACAGTTGCATCACTGACAGACCGCAGGTTGTGTGTTCAACTGAACATTAGACTGCCGCAATGAGACTTTTGGTTGGCAGCCAGGCTGCAAAGAACACGCTGAACACGCCCTTGCTCGGGAGAATGCACGATTCGTTCCAAATCCGTTTACCGGCAGGTCCGGGAAACTTCCCCCCTCTCGTACCCGCTCTCAACTTGAGCTCGGTCAGGTCATCAACCTCTGGGAAGCCATCCAGAATCCTGCATCCGAGCAAAAGGAGGTCCAATGGAATCCGCTTCGGCTGAGATCGTCGACCCCACAGGCGTCGCAGACAGCAACGAACTGACGGGGTCAGCAGGACCCGCTCCCCCACCCTTGGCCTCAGACACTGTCGCCCGCACTGCGGCAACCCTGACCCCCGAAGCGAAAATCCTCGCCCTGGCCCAGGCCGGGGACCACGCAGCCTTTGCCGAGCTTTACTCCGCGCACAAGCGCCGCGTCTATTCCCTATGCCTCCGCATGCTGGGCAACGTCTCAGAGGCTGAAGACCTCACCCAGGAGTCCTTCCTCCAACTTCACCGCAAGATCGCTTCCTTTCGCGGTGACTCGGCCTTTTCGACCTGGCTGCATCGGCTCACCATCAATGTCGTCCTGATGCACCTGCGCCGCAAAGGCCTCAATCTCATCTCTCTCGACGAAGCCCAGGACCCCACTGCTGAGTTCGGACCCGCCCGTAGCTTTGGCGCACCCGACCTCCGCCTCAACGGCACCATCGATCGACTTGCACTGCAAAAGGCCCTCGAAGATCTCCCCCTCGGCTACCGGACTATCTTCGTACTGCACGACATTGAGGGCCTCGAACACAACGAGATTGCCACCAGGCTCGAGTGCTCCATCGGCAACTCAAAATCCCAGTTGCATAAAGCCCGTTTGAAGTTGCGGGAGGCACTCCGTGCCCCTGCTCAGGAGGTAGCCCAATGACCGGAGAGTCTACAAATCCGCTGGAAACAGATGTCAGGCGAAACGAAGAGAGTCTCGATGTGAAACCAGATCTACCCGGATCTGAAGATTCCGAGAACGAAGCCTGTGCTGCTTTTCAGGCACTGATGCCAGAACGAATCGGTGCCGGCGAAGACCTCGCCGAATACACCCACCTGAAAACCTGCGAGCGATGCTCTGCACTGGTGCGCGACCTGAACTACATTGCGGAGGCCGCCGCTGAATTTCTGCGAGTCGAGCAGGAACCACCCGATAAAATCTGGTCGCAGATTCAATTTGCCATTGAGCACGGCGAGGCCTGAGGAAGCCAAAGCGCAATCATGCATAGCCCTTCACACGCTGCGCAACTGCCGTCCGGGTCCGAGTCCCCTGCCCTCCCCAGGCGGCTCGTCCTCACCGGATTCATGGGCTCCGGAAAAAGCACGATAGGCCGCCTTCTCGCACGCCAACTCCGCTGGCGCTTCATCGACGCAGACGCTGCCATTGAATCCGCAGCAGGCACCTCCATCGCCCGCATCTTTGCCGAACGCGGCGAAGCCTGGTTTCGCCAACTCGAACATGACACGATCCGCTCTCTTGCCTCGGGTGACCAGCTCGTCCTCGCCCTCGGCGGCGGTGCCATCGAAGATGAACGCACCCGTTCCCTGCTCCTCACGAACCTCGGAACCCGCCTCATCCACCTCAACGTTTCGCTCGATACCGTCCTCCTCCGCTGCCGCGGAAGCGAATCCGTACGCCCCCTCCTGCAGGATAAAGACGGTCTTGAGGCCCGCTACCACCGCCGTCTTCCCCTCTACTCCCTGGCTCACCTCAACCTGGCTGTCGATCAGCTGCGGCCCCCTGCCGTCGTCGACGCGGTGATCGCCCACTTCGGGATTCTTCCGCCAGCGGCACCATTTCCATGCGATCGATGACCCTGCGCAACCAATCTCTACCACAGTGCGAATCTGAGACTGCACCGCCTTGGTATCATCAAGGTAGCTCCCCGGTGCAAACCAGCCGGAACGCCTGATTCCGCCGCGAGGTCTGACTTTCCTCTCATGTCCATTGCCCATTCAGCGACTGCCAAAGACTCACGTGGACTCCACACGGCTGCGGGCATTGAAGACTCCCTCGCGCCGCCCGCCCAAGCCACTGAACTGCATCCTGCCCCCGGCGCCACCGCCACCCTCATCGGCGACCTCCGCGAGCTCTTCAAAGTCAAGGTCACCACCATGGTGCTCGTCACCACCTGGGCCGGCTTTTACCTCGGCTCAGTCAACTCCGGCATCTCCAGCGTGCAGCGCGGCCTCGTTGAAACCCTCGTCGGCGTGGCCCTCGTCTCTGCCGGCGCCAGCGCGCTCAACGAAGCCCTCGAACGCAAAACCGACGCCAAAATGATTCGCACCGCCCGCCGCCCCATCGCTGCGGGCCGTATCTCGCTACTCCAGGGCCTGATCCTCGGCCTCGGAGCGGTAGTCCTCGGCGGATTCTGGCTCCTCTACACCACCAACCTGCTCACTGTGAGTCTCGCCCTGCTCACAGTATTCACCTACGTCGCTATCTATACGCCGCTCAAGCGCGTCACCACCCTTGCCACCTTCCTCGGCGCGTTTCCCGGAGCTGCTGGCCCCATGCTTGGCTGGACTGCCGCGCGCGGTCAAATCGAGTGGCCCGGTGTCGCCCTCTTCGCCATCCTCTTCGTGTGGCAGTTCCCTCACTTCATGGCCATCTCCTGGCTCTACCGCCACGATTACGCCCGCGCCGGCATCAAGATGCTTCCCGTCGTCCAGCCAGACGGCCTCTCCACCGTGATTGAAGCCCTCTTTTATGCTGTCCTCATGATTCCCGTAAGCCTCGCACCTTTCTGGCTCGGCATGGCTGGCCTGCCATACGCCTTCGTTGCCTCTGCCCTCGGCCTCTTGTACCTCGGCTACACCCTCCGCTTCAGCCGCATCCTCCGCGCCACCAGCGAAACCCAAAGCCGCATGTTTGCGCGCGACCTGCTCAAAGTCAGTGTCATCTATCTTCCGCTGCTGCTCACCGCCCTCATGCTCGCAGCCTCCGTCAAATAGGCCTTACGACTCTTCAGAGAATTGAAACCATGAACACGCAGACCAAAACGCAACCGCCCGCTACCAGCCCGGCCCCCTTCGTTGCCGCTATCATCGGCATCAGTATCGCGGCCACGCTGTTTCTGCTCTGGCTCATCTACATTCATCCTGCGGCCGATGCGGCCAGCGTCAAGCTGACATTTTTGCCCGCTTTGAATGCCCTCTTCAACGGCCTCAGCGCATCCGCCCTGCTCATTGGATTTACATTCATTCGCGCGCGCCGTATCGCCGCCCACCGCGCCTCGATGCTGACGGCGTTTGCTTTCTCGTCCCTGTTTCTCGTCAGCTACATCGTCAATCACGCCTTGCACGGCGAGAGCCACTATCCCGGTAGCGGCACCATCAAGGTCGTCTACCTCGTTATCCTCGCCAGCCACGTCCTGCTCAGCGTCGTCGCGCTGCCCCTGGTGCTCACGACTTTCTTCTTCTCGTTAAGCGGCAGAATCCCGATGCACCGCAAGATCGCCCGCTGGACCTTTCCCATCTGGCTCTACGTCTCCGTCACCGGCGTCGTAGTCTATGCAATGCTGGCCGCAGCCCGCGCTTGAAACCAACCCTCACAGATCGAGCCTTCAGTGCCTGACAACTTCCAATCCGCTCAGAACAAATCGCTTCCTGACGACGGCACCACCCAGCTCCTGCGCGGCGGTTCCCTCATCATGCTGGTCGGAGCGGTCGCTTTTGGCCTGCTCATGACTGTCCTCGGTGGAGTCGGCGTGGAGGGCGCACACAATAACCCGGCGTGGCTCGCCCTCATCACAGGAGCTATGTGCCTGCCTTTTGGCCTGTTGCTCACCACCCTCGGCATCGCCAAGTGGTTTCGCCGCCGCAGCATCTCTCGCAAGCTTTAGCGAACGCGCACTCCGCCTCTGCTATTCTTCTTCCTTAACTCGTAAAGCAGCATCACGGAGCAGCTTCCATGGCAAAGAGCGTAAACAAAGTCATCCTTCTTGGCAACGTCGGCAAAGACCCTGAAGTCAAAGCCCTTCCCAGCGGCCAGCCTGTCGCCAACTTCTCCATCGCCACCAGCGACCGCTACAAAGATCAGCAGGGCAACTTCCAGGACCGCACCGAATGGCACAACATCACCGCCTACGGCAAACTCGCTGAAATCGTCCGCGACTACGTGAAAAAGGGCAACAAGCTCTACGTGGAAGGCCGCCTCACGACCCGCAGCTGGGACGACAAAGACAGCGGCAAAAAGGTCTATCGCACTGAAATCGTGGTCGCCGACCTATCCCTGCTCTCCGGTCGCGGCGAAGAAGGCGGCGGCCAGTCCTCCGGCGGCTACGCCCAGAATCGCACCAGCAACACCGCCAGCTTTGACCAGCGCCCCGCCGGCGGCGACGAATACGCCCACTCTACCGAAATCACCGACGACGACATCCCCTTCTAAGGGCCTCTGTCGTTCGCTCGTTCGCTCGTTCAGTCGCTCGTTCGTCAAACAGAGCATTGTCCTCCTGGGCGGAGTCTGGCGCGTTCTTTCGGACCAACGGAGTCGAACGACCTGCGTTTGCACCGCTCATTCCTTTTTTTGAACTTCCGACTCAGGACACTAAAGCATTTTCAGGAACGGTGTAACGAAAAGCCGCACCGCTGACTGGATTTTTCATCAGGAACAATTCATCCTCGCGAAAGCTAGACACTTCGCAGTATTCCTGAAAATGCTCTGGCACCCGCACAAACCCCGGGGGCTCCGTGCCCCAGCCCGCTGCTCCGACTACCGCGAAAAAACCAGCGTCGCTGCCCTCGCTCCGCCCAACGGCTGACGAACCAGCTGAGCTGCCTGCTCCAGGCTTAGCCCCGCCGGAACCGCCGTAAAGCCCCCGCGCACCTCGCTCGTCTCCCTGCCAATCGTCTTGAAAAGAATGGCACGACCCTGCATGTGCACCTCAAGCCGCTGCGTCTTCCAGTCTGTCTGCCCCGCCGCGTTGGTCGCATGCGTCCGCTCCAGGCGAAACCACCCATCCTTGTAAAGACGCCCCAGGATGCCAAAGCCAAAATCCACGTTCTCCTGCAGCTTTCCATCCAGCCGCACCAGGTGCTTGCTCTGCACACTCACCCACAGGTCCCCGGCCATGGCATGAAAGATCCGTGATTCGATAGAACGCGTCGGATAGCCCGGATTCGGATGAAAGCGAAGGTGGTAACAAGGCCCATCCGGCATATTCTGCAACTGCGCCGGCTCGTACAAAAAAGCCTCCGGCAGCAGCGCTAGAATCCGCCCAATCCGCCGCTCATCCTCCGCATACTCCCGGCGATGCTGCGCCTGCTCCCCTGGCGAACTCATCAGGCGCTCGAGCCGCCGATCTTCATCATCGCTGACCTCGGTCGTCAAAGGATGACCGTCCGTCAACTCCAGCCGGTTCACTGGCCCTTCAGCAGTCTCAATCTGCTCCTGAACCTGCGTCTTCTGGCCGGCATGGCGCTCCACCCAGTAGCGCCAGTAACCATGCGTTGAGTGGTCATGCAGCTCGTTGTACACCACTTCCCGCACCAGTTGCGCTGAATCCGGCAAAGCACTCGGCTGCGCCAGCGCCGCAGCTGGCTTTGCGTTCTTCGCCGCTTCTCCTGACTCCGCCCAGGCCCTCTCCATCACCAACACCAAGGCCAGAATAGCCCAAACCCAACAGAATCCAACCAGTCTGCGCTTCATGAAGTTTGCCTCCAGTGGAGTAGGGATTGCCCATCAAGAGTGTGCCGTACCCTCCATGAAGCGATTGCAAGTCTTGTGTCAATTGACAGAGAAAACCGCATCAATTCCCCAAAAAACCGAGAAAAGCCGTAATGAGGGAGTTTCCGCCACTTCGCCGCCCCAATTGGTACACTGGCCTCAGGTTGCCGCGCTGCAAACTGGCAATCACGGAGCAAAATCATGATTGACGAAACAGAGTTTCGCCGCGAAGCCGATGCCGCCATTGAAGAGCTGACCCAGGAGCTCTACGCCGCAGAAGAAGACGGCGGTTTTGAGGTCGAGACCCAGGCCGGCGCCCTCTACGTCCTCTTCGAAAAACCTGCGGGGAAATTCGTCATCACGCCCAACGCGCCCGTCCAGCAGATCTGGATCTCGGCCCGCAACACCAGCTTCAAACTTGACCTCACCACCGACGGTTTCGTCCTCGCAAAAACCGCCGAAACCCTCAGCCCCCTGGTCAAACGCCTCATCCAGGCCCACCTCACCTACTCCTAGCGCTTGATGTCCTTGTCGCGCCTAGCTTTGTCATCCTGATCGCAGCAAAGGATGCGCTTCTCACACTTCACACTCCAAACTCGCCCAATGAAGCTCTCCATCGCCATCCTCGCCTGCAACGAAGCGGCCAACCTGCGGCGCACTCTTCCCAGCGTCGCCTGGGCCGACGAACTGATTCTCGTTGACTCCGGCTCTACCGACGACACGGTCGCCATCGCCGAGTCTTTTGGTGCCAAAGTCTTCGTTGAAACCTGGAAGGGCTACGGCCCACAGATGAATTCAGCTCTCGACAAATGCACCTCACCCTGGGTCTTCTCCCTCGACGCCGATGAGGAATTCACCGCGGAACTGCAAGCTGAAATCAAAGCTCTCCTGCAGTCTGAACCGGCCTACGACGCCTACTGGGTACCCCGCCGCAATCAGATATTTGGCCGCTGGATGCGGTTTGGCGGACAGTATCCTGACTACAAACTCCGCCTTTTCCGCCAGGGCACAGCCCGGCTTCCTGAAGACACCGAGCCCCACGCCACCCCGAAGTGGGCCGGCCCCAAAGGCAAGCTTCACGGCGACCTGC
>JANYDG010000027.1 GCA_025359885.1 Acidobacteriota bacterium | reverse complement strand
TAAAACCTGCTCCATTGCGTGGGTAACATCTTTTCCTTTCAATTCCACCACGATATCGACCACTCCCGGCTTGGCGACCACGTGATCCGCCTTCAGGCCTTTCTCACCGGCCAGCCAACAATCGACGTCGACGATCTCGATCACACTTCGGTCCGTGTTATCAAAGACAGCCTTGACGCCATTGGCTTCCACTTTAATCTTTGGATCAGTGCTGGTCTCAGTGCAGGCAGCAAGCCGATCAGGCTTCGACATAGCCAATCCTCAACAACTCATCAAACTCCGCCCCTATCGTCTCGGAAACAGAATCGAGATAGTTGCTGCTGATAAGCCCTGTATCCTTGGCCATAATCGTAGTGAGTACGCCATCTTCAATCGCATATGCGCGAAATTCTTCCGGATTTACCCAGTATTTTTCGTCAATAATCTTGCGAGTCTGATCGGCGCGCTCTGAGTTCATATGCCCAACCTGCCACGCCTCCAACAGATTGTTGAACGCAGAAAGTATGTATGGGCTATGAGTAGTGATAACCCATGAAAAGTCGAGGATGCGTTCGTTGCTTAAGTGGGCAAATAATCGAACAAGATCATACTGGGTTGATGGGAATACACTCGTTTCCGGTTCTTCGAGATAAATCCAACCCTTGCTAATGACGATATGGCCTTCCATTCCCGGTAGGCTATTCGAACGAGGAAATAAAATGCGATCCCGTTGCCTGGTCGCCATCTGCTCTAAAACGTTCAAGAGTGGAAGAAGCTCTTGTGTCCCCGACGATAGGAGTGTTAGTGGAATCTCTCGGTCATCGAGGAGCCGCCTGAATCTAGCATTTGTGTTCCGGCCTACGATTGATCCGCCTGCAATCGCAACAATCTCCTGCCTAATCTGATCGAGCCTCCTAAGACCTTCATTCCCTATTACCGGGTTGGGTCTCCAGGCGTCGCCCCACACTATCTTGGGTGCGAATTCTCGAACTACTGGATCTATATCTGGATTTTGCAGCGCGCTAAAGCCAAGAGAAGGATTCGCAAAGAAGGCCCGGCTGGCTGGAATGTAAAGCGACTGATTTACAAATTTATCTACAAAGTACGGATTCGTGAGCAATAAATTAAACCTGCCCCGGATTTGCTCCCTGCGATCTGCAGCGAAGTCTGAGCTTAGCCCTCCAACATCCTCCGGCAAATCTCGCAACTGCAGAAACATATCTTCAAATTCTTGGGAAAACTCCAGATCGATAGTTGAGCTTCCCGTCATATGCGGCTTTGTGACTTCAGCAAAAAACTCACCGGATTCGAATTTAGCTCTAGCGCCAAGTTCTTCCCACGTTTCCATTGGAAACCAAGCGATGAACTTACGAGACAATTTCAACCGAAATTCAGTAAGCGACTCCTTGTTGGTCACTGATTCGACGGCGGTATCGATTGTCTGGTTAGTGAGGAAATACGCCAACTTACAAAGCAAACTCTTCCCACTAGCCTGCGGCCCAATCAGCACAGTGATCTTCCCAAACTCCAACTCAGCATCCTTAATCACCGAGAAGTTCTTCACCGTAAGCTTCCGCATAGCCCCTCCGCCAAAACGCCGTATCTAGCGCATCCACCTACCGCCCAAACTTCTGCTTCCCACCCATCATCCCAGCCATGCCCCCGCGCATCATCTGCTTCGCCATCCCGCCCTTCCCAAACTGCTTGAACATCTTGCTCATCTGCGCATACTGCCGCAGCAACTGGTTCACGTCCTGCACCGTCGTCCCCGACCCAGCCGCAATCCGCTTCCGCCGCGAACCCGAGATGATATCCGCGTTCAGCCGCTCCTTCTTCGTCATCGAATTAATAATCGACTCCAGCCGCGTAAACTGGCTCTCGTCCACATTCTTCGAAGCCTGCTGCAACCCCGCAAACGGGCCCACCGACGGCAGCATCTTCAGAATCGACTCCATCGAACCAAGCTTCTTGATCTGGCGCAACTGGTCGCGAAAGTCCTCCAGAGAAAATCCATCCCCCAGCAGCGCTTTCTTCGCAAAATCCTCGCTCTTCTTCCGGTCGAGCACGCTATCAGCCTTCTCCAGCAGGCTCATCATGTCGCCCTGCCCGAGAATCCGCCCCGTAATCCGGTCCGGATGGAACGGCTCAAACGCGTCCGGCTTTTCGCCTACGCCGATAAACTTGATCGGTTGCCCCGTCACATGCCGAATCGACAGCGCCGCGCCGCCCCTTGCGTCGCCATCCATCTTGGTCAGCACCACGCCTGTCAGGCCGAGCCGCCGGTGAAAATCCGATGCCGAATTCACCGCGTCCTGCCCCGTCATGGCGTCCGCCACAAACAGAATCTCCTGCGGATCAAGCAGCTTCTTCAGCGTCTCCATCTCCCGCATCAGCTCTTCGTCAATGCCCAGCCGGCCCGCCGTATCCACGATCAGCGTGTCGCAGCCCATGATCACGGCCTCGCGCCTCGCTTCTTTCGCCAGCCGCTCCACCAGCGCCGTGCCCGGCGTTTCGCCCTTCAGGTCGCCTTCGTAAATACGCGCCTCAATTGACTTCGCCACCACCTTCAGTTGCTCACGCGCAGCCGGCCGATACACGTCCACTGAAACCAGCAACGGCCGGTGCCCGCCCTTCTTAAGCCACATCGCCAGCTTGCCGCTCGTCGTCGTCTTACCCGAGCCCTGCAATCCCGCCATTAGAATCACCGTCGGCGGCTTCGACGCAAACTTGAACCGCGCCGTATCCTTGCCCAGCAGCGCCACCAGTTCGTCGCGCACAATCTTGATCACCTGTTCGCTCGGCGAGAGCGCCGTCATCACCTCGGTGCCGATCGCCTTGACCCGAATCCCCTCAATCAGGTCCTTCACCACGCCCAGGTTCACGTCCGCGTCGAGCAGCGCCACGCGGATCTCCCCGAGCGCCTCGCTGATGTTCTCTTCGGTCAATACGCCCTGGCCACGCAGGTGTTTGAAGGCGCGCTGCAGCTTATCTGTCAAATTCTCAAACATAATTTGTCTCAAGTCCAGTGTATCGCGGGCCGCGGCTCCAGGCTTGCCCCGGCGGTATCTTCCCTGATCTGCGGCCAGCCCCCCATTTCACTCAAACGTTTGTTTTCAGCATTTCAGCGACAATGCTCCAGTCCAGCAGGTACAATTTTCCAGAATTCCGAGGCCTCTCCATGCACCCGAATCAACACTTCTCCCTACAGCGCTTTTGCATCGCGTTGCTCGCCGTCACCACCAGTTTTGCGCTCAGCGTCACAGTTCTCACCAGCTCAGCCGTCGCCCAGGCCCCTCACACTCCGACCCCCGCTGAGGTACAACGCGTCGACGACCTCATCAAAAAGATGACTCTCGCCGAAAAAATCGACTACATCGGTGGCACCGGCTTCGGCCTCCGTCCCGTCCCGGCGCTCGGCATCCCTGCACTCGACATGTCTGACGGCCCCTACGGAACCCGCTCCAACGCCGGCTTCCCCTCCACCACCTACGGTGCCGGCGTCGGACTCGCCGCCTCCTGGGATCGCGAACTCGCCTCCCGCGTCGGCGCCGGAATCGGCCGGGACGCACGCGCCCGAGGAGTCCACTTCATGCTCGGCCCCGGTATCAACATCTACCGCTCCCCACGCAATGGCCGCAACTTCGAGTACTTCGGCGAAGACCCCTTCCTCACCGGCCAAATCGCTGCCCACTACATCCTTGGCATGCAAAAACAGGGCGTCAGCGCCACCGTCAAGCACTTCCTCGCCAACAACAGCGAATTCCTCCGTCACGATTCCGACTCCATCGTCGACGAGCGCGCCCTCCGCGAAATCTACCTCCCCGGCTTTGAGGCCGCCGTCAAGCAGGGCCACGTCAGCTCCGTCATGGATTCCTACAACTTAATCAATGGCGTCCACGCCACCCAGAACAGCTACTTCAACACCGACATCCTCCGCAAAGAGTGGGGCTTCAAAGGCGTCCTCATGTCTGACTGGGATGCAACCTATGACGCCGTCGGAGCTGCCAACGGGGGCCTCGACGTCGAAGAGCCCTCCGGCAAGTTCATGAATCAGGCCAACCTCCTCCCCGCCATCAAAGACGGCAAAGTCTCTGAGGCCACGATCGACGAAAAGGTCCGCCGCGTCCTCCTCCTCGCCGCCTCCTATGGCTGGCTTGACCGCAATCAAAAGGACACGTCAATCTCCTTCTTCGACGCCCGCAACATGGCCGCCGCCCTTGACTCCGCTCACGAAGGCACCGTCCTCCTCAAGAATCAGGGCAGCCTCCTGCCGCTCGACAAGGCCAAGGTCAAGACCATCCTCGTCGTCGGCCCCGCCGCATACCCCGGCACACCCGAGGGCGGCGGCAGCGCTGGAGTCGTTCCCTTTCACCAGGTGAGCGCTCTGGAGGGCATCTCCCACGAGGCTGGTGCGGCGGTGAACGTGCTCTATGACCGCGGCCTGCCGACGCTTGCTCAGCTGGCCTCGGCTACGTCGTTTACTACTGCGGATGGCAAGCCGGGCCTGACGCTGGACACCTTTGACAATGGGGATCTGTCGGGCACGCCGAAGTCGACCTCGGTATCTCGTCACGCGACGCTGAAGGGCTTTAACCTGGCCGAAGCGATCACGGACCTGGACGCGTTGATGGAGATGTTCTTCAACGCGCCGCCTACGGTGACATCGCATCGCTTTACGGGCTTCTATGAAGCCGCCGCTGCGGGCAAGTACGTGACGACGCTGCAATTTGGGGGCGAGGGCAACGGCTCCCGCCTGTACATCGACGACAAGCTGGTCTTTGACAACTGGAAGCTGGCTCGCGCCTTTGAGCCCACAGTGACCCTCGACCTGACCGCTGGCAAGCACAAGGTGGTGGTGGAGGAGTATCAGAAGGGTCCCTTGGGCGGACGCCTGGCGCTGGCCATTACGCCGGAGAGCGCCATTGTGAGCCCGGGCGTCGTGGCGCTGGCGAAGAAGGCCGATGCCGTGGTGATTTCCGCCGGCTACAACCAGGACGCGGAGTCGGAAGCCGGCGACCGCACCTTCTCCCTCCCCTACGGCCAGGATGAACTCATTCGCGAAATCGCCGCCGCCAACCCCAAAACCATCGTCTCCGTCGTCTCCGGCGGCAACGTCGATTCCCAGACCTGGATCGACAAAGTCCCAGCACTCCTCGAATCCTGGTACGGCGGCCAGGCCGCCGGCAACGCCCTCGCCGACATTCTCTTCGGCAAGTACAACCCCTCCGGCCATCTCCCCGCCACCTTTGAGCGCCGCGCCGAAGACAACCCAACCAACGCCAGCTACTACCCGGAAGGCGACTCCGTCAAAGTCAAATACAACGAAGGCATCTACGTCGGCTATCGTGGCTACGAAAAGAACCACACCAAGCCGCTCTTCCCCTTCGGATACGGGCTCTCCTACACCACCTTCCAGTTCGCCAACCTCAAAGTCGCCCAAAGCAGCGCCGAACCAGGCATCCACGCCACCGCAGACTTTGACATCACGAACTCAGGCAAACGCGCTGGCGCAGCTGTCGCCCAGCTCTACATCTCGGAGCCCGGGGCAAAGATCGACCGCCCCGCCCACGAACTCAAGGGCTTCGATCGCGTCGTCCTCGCCCCCGGCGAAACCAGGCACGTCTCCATCCCACTCGATAGCCGCTCCTTCTCCTACTACGACGTAGCTGGCAAAAAGTGGGCCATCAGCTCCGACAAGTTCACCATCTCGGTAGGCGATTCCGTCGAATCCCTCCCACTCACCGCCGACCTCACTCTCACCAGCGTCAAATAACCGCATAACCACTCAATGGCCGGGACTGCCCCAAACCGCAGTCCCGGCATCAAACCGAGCCGTCATCATCCTGAGCAAAGCAAAGCCTCTGCTTTTCACACTTCACACTCACACTTCACACTTCACACTCACACTTCACACTCACACTTCACACTCACACAAGGGCTGCCCAACCAGGCGGCCCTTTTTTCTGGCCCGAATTTCTGAAGTCAACAGCTACCCAAATCATGCATAATGGGTCCGCCTTCCAAACAGGAGACCCATGCCTCTCGAACCAACCCGCCGCTCGTTCCTCATCGCCACCGGCATCACGGCCCTCGCCTCCACACGCGTCCTCGGCGCCAACGACTCTCCCCGCATTGGCGTTATCGGCAACGGTGGGCGCATGGGCTCCCTCCTCGATTCCGCTGAAAAAGTCGCCCCAGTGCAGTTCGTCGCCGTCGCCGACGTCTACAAACCAAATCGCGACAAGCTCGTCGCCCGGTCCGGCGGCCTGGCCACCAGCCATCTCGATTACCGCGAACTCCTCGACAACAAGGAGATCGACGCCGTCTTCATCGCCTCCCCAGACCACTGGCACCTCAAAATGGCCGCCGACGCCCTCGCCGCTGGCAAAGACGTCTACCTCGAAAAACCCGTAACCCACTCCATCGAAGAAGGCAGCGCCCTCACCAAAGCCGTCCGCAGCACCAACCGCATCCTCCAGTGCGGCATGCAGCAGCGCTCCTGGGAGCATTTCCGCAGCGCCGTCAACCTCATCCAGGGCGGCTCGCTCGGCCGCATTCACCAGGTCCGCACCTATTGGTGGCAAAACTACCAGTCCCACTTCTCCAAAGATCCCAGTTGGACCAGCGCCAACCGACCCGTCGACACCGCAAACCTCGACTGGAAGCTCTGGCTGGGCAGCGCCCCCGATCAGGAATTTTCCAAGGAAAAGTTTTTCCACTGGCGATGGTTCTGGAACTTCGGCGGCGGCGCAATGACTGACCTCTTCACCCACTGGATCGACGTCGTCCACTGGGCCATGCAGTCCGACACCCCCACAAACGCGCAGATGCTCGCCGACAAATACTACTTTGACCAGTGGGATTGCCCCGACACCATCCAGGCCGCCCTCCGCTACCCCGGTGCTGAAGGCAGCAAAGGCTTCGATGTCGTCTACGAGGGCATGATGACCAGCTCCATCGACGACGGAGGCCTTGAATTCCGCGGCACAGAAGCCACCCTCAAGCTCAACCGCAGCGGCATGTCCGTCCATCACGAGGGCGTCAACGGGAAGGAAAACCCTGTCCTCTCAGAAACCAGCTTCCGCGACGGCACCATCAGCCACATGCAAAATTTCTTTGACTGCCTCGAATCCCGCAAAGAACCAAACGCACCCGTCGAAGCAGGAGTAGCCGCTGCCCGCGCTGGCCACATCGCCAACCTCGCCTACCGCAGCACCGGCCAAATCCACTGGCCACCTAAATAGCAGTTCTCTCAATCACAGTAATTGTCATCCCGGGCAAAGCGAAGGGCCTGCTTCATCTCTTCCGAATAAGAGATTGCCCGGGTGCCCCATCCTTGTCACGTCTTTGGTGACATGGGTGGGAATGACAAAGTTCGCGAGTCGTTGCCCTTGCTTCTCCTACCGGATCAATACTCCGCACGACAAGTGGTCAAATAGTCGAAAACCATGCCTCATCGACTGAATACACTTGGACCGTCTTTGTCGAAACCCCTAAGCCTGACTCTCGGAGTTTCTCCGCAAATTCCCACCCGTCCAGTAACTCAATTGGTGGAGCCCCATCCCGCGTTGCTTCCTTTACTGTTGCAGGCGTAAAAGTTCCAGTGGTAATGAAAAGACCTTTGTCTGAACGACCCATCATTGCCCCCCAAAAATCTCTAATCTCAGCAGGACCAACAGCACCTTGATATCGCTTGCACTGGAACAGCACGTGGAAACTCATCAACCCATTGATACGCGCAATGCCCCTTCCATCAATGCCACCGGCTCTACTTCGTCCAGTCACTTCAACCTGTGTAAATCCCGACTCCCTCAGAACGCGCTGGACTAATCTTTCGAACGCGGACTGTGCCAACACTTGTGTAAGAACTGTATGAAGCTTTTCCTTCCAACCAGTCACTTCCTCAACATCCAGATCAGGACTTCCGTCGGGCGCTGCTTCCGCACTCTTCGATCCTTTCTCCTTTTTGTCGAGAGCACGTACATACCTGATAACCTTTTGGGGGTCAAGGTTATTCAATTCGTTTGATTTGTGGTTGAGTGACCAAATGCCCCTCGCGGAGTTATCCAACACCCCGTATTTTTTAAGATACCTTCGAGCCCAGGCCAGACGATAAGCGATCTGCGTTTGGTTGCCTTTTTCAGGATCATGTATTTGAGAAACAATATCGTCAGGATATTGTTCCAGTTCGACAACCTTGTCGTAAATTTCCTCAATCGAACCGCTACCTCCAAGGGCATGGAGTGCCCTCAGCAACGGTTTCATTCACCTATCAAAAGTGGGCATTGCTCCGGTCATTTACATGCACTCCAAACGTTAAAGTGGAAGCCCTCGTTTGCAAGTTAGAAAACAAGATGAGGGACGGTAGAAAGTACGAGCAAAATTGTCTGCCTGGCAAATACCTGTACTTGCTTTGAAACCCAGCACGATCTTGCTTACAGTCACTCAATCCGCAGGCCCCACCAAAAACTGCTCCAGCTTCCCATCCGGATAGGTATACGTACTCAGCGAAAGCCGCTTCCCCGGATACACCACGCGAAACGCCCGGAACGTCATCCCGCCCCGAAGCTCATCCGCCACTTGTTTGAACGTCAGCGGCTCCCCCAGGGCTCCCAGGCTGTCCTTGAAATCCTTCACCGTCTGCTCCGAAAAATAGTCATTCAGATTCGGTGCCAGCAATCCCCGATCAATCTTCCCCTGCTGCAGATCGCGATAAATTCCCAGCGTAAGCGCCTCCGCCTCCGTCGGCTTTCCGCCCACCACGGTCGCGGCCACCAGTTGCGCAATCGCCTCCGCCCCGCCCGCCATGTGATTCGTCAGCACCACCACAGCCACGCCATCATCCACCAGCACCTCGTTGTCTGAAACAAAACCCGTCACTTCCCCCGAGTGCTCTATCGACCTGCGCCCATCCCGCGTCGTCACCTCCACGCCCAGGCCGTACTTCGTGCCCGTACCATCCTTCAGCTTGATTTCGGTGAACATCGCGTCGTAGCTCTCCGGCTTCAGCACCGTCCGCCCCATCAGACTCGCGTCCCACAACCCCAGGTCATGCGCCGTCATCGCCAGCTCCCCGGCCGCAAACATCCACCCACGCCCCTCCTTCGGAGCCAGTCTCAGCGGCCCCAGCGCCGCCCTTACATACGGTGTCGCATCCGGCGAAGTCAGCTTCACCTCATCCGAATTCCACACCGACCGCATCCCCAGCGGTCGAAACACATGTTCCCCCAGAAAATCCATCAGCTTCTGCCCACTGACCCGCTCCACAATCAGCCCGGCAATCACAAAATTTGTATTCGAATACTGCCACTTCGTCCCCGGCTCAAAGTCCAGGGGCTTCTTCGCCCACCCATCCAGAATCTGCTGCGCTGTCGCCGGCTGCATCATCGGAGTCATCAGATAGTCCTCCGGCCAGTAGTCCTGATACCCCGACGTGTGGCTCAGCACCTGCCGGATCGTCACCTCATCCCCGCGCGTCAGCCCCGGCACATACCTGCCCACCGCATCGTCCAGCCTCAGCTTCCCCTGCTCCTGCAAAATCAGCACCGCCGCCGCCGTAAACTGCTTCGAAACCGACCCAATCGAATACCGCATCTCCGGCGTCGCCTTCACATCCGGGCTCAGATGCGCCAGCCCATACGCATGCGTATAGACCACTTTCCCGCCCTGCACCACTGCCACAGAAGCAGAAGGCACCCCCCGCTGCTCCAGCACCTGCTCCGCAATCCGGTCAATCCGCGCCTTCAGCGCAGCGTCAATCGAATCCACCGTCTGCGCCGCGGCTGACAACGCTGTACTCGCAGCAATCGCCGCATACCAAACCATTGCGCTGGCTATTCTCATTCCCGTCTCCCTTGAACCTCTCTCAGACACTCTGCTGTTCATCATCCAGCCACCCGCGCCACCGTCAACACGGTGATATCGTCGTCCTGCCCAAACGCCTGCGCCGCCTGCGCAATCTCCTCCGCCGGCCGCGTGGCAATCGCTGCGATCCGCGTAAACCCGAACAGCTCACCTTCCGGATTACGTGCCTCCAACAGTCCATCGGTATAGAGCGTCAGCCGGTCGCCTGGGCTTATCTCCAACTCACTGCACTCATATTTCAATCCGTCGGCCAGGCCTAGTGGCAGCGACGGCAAAATCTCCACTTCGCTCCCGTTCAAAAATGGCGGCAGATGTCCCGCATTGGCAATCACGCATCGCCCGGCCCCATCCAGCCGCATCGCCAGGCACGTCGCAAAGCCGCCGCGCAGCCGTCCATGCAAACGGCGATTCAGCGCCTCCAGCACCTCCGCCGGATCGTTCTTCGCTTCCGTCACGCTATGGATCACGCCCACAATCATTGCCACCGCCATCGCCGCCGGAAGCCCCTTGCCACTCACGTCCCCAATCACCAGCAGCGCCGACTCGTCCGCCAGGGAAATCAGTTGAAAAAAGTCGCCGCCAACCTCCTGCGCCGGACGATACGCGCTACGAACCGTATAGCCCGCAATCACTGGCAGGGATTCCGGCACCAGCACCTGCTGCAGCGCCTGGGCACTGCGCAACTCCTGCGTCAGCGCACTCTGCCGCTCGCCCTGCTGCGCCAGGTAACGCCACGCGGCATACACCAGCGCAAGCAGCAATGCGGCGTTGATAAGGTTTGCCGCATTCAGTGCAACTCCGCCGATCCTTACCAGAGGCAGGTTGAGCAGCTGATACACCGTCCAGTGCGTCCATCGCATTCCCAGGCCAGTGATGTCACTGAATCCCTGGCGCAGGTCGCTCATCAATGCTGCGACCGCCAGCACCCAGCGCGCCGCGTCCAGCCGCTTGCGCAACGCAGCCCCCGCCAGCACCAGGCCCCATATCGAAATCACTACCGCAGGAAACGTGCTCGCCACATCCATATGCAGGAACAGGTGATCCGGCCAGGTTGTCCAGTTAAAGAACTGCGAGCCGGTGTTCACCAGGTCGAGCACCAGTGCACTCACTGCCAGAATCTTCGTCCACCGAACCAGCCTCGGGTGATCCCCGAGTCCCAGGAGAGCGATCAGCAAAAACCAGATCGCCATCTCATTCAGCGCCACCGTGGGACCAATCAACGCATAGCCGAGACGGAAGGACATGCTGGACGCCTCCGTGACAATCCAAGATTCAGCCGCCGGAAACAGCAGCGCAACCGATAACCACAGCGGCACAAGCTGCCTTCGATTGCGAAGCCACACAAGAAACGCCAGCAAGCCCAGGACGGCGGAAATAGCCTGCTCCCCGGATGAAAATCCCCGCCCAAGCTGGCCCCGATACTCCCGCGCCAGTTTCAGGTTTCGTAGGGCTTCCAGGTCACCCACCCACGGCGTCTCCAAAATGCCGCCCTCGGCTGGATAGCTGTAGTACACATAGGGAGCCTTCCACACCCGGATACTCAACACGCCGCTGTGCGCCGCCCCCAGGTCAGCCACAATCGGCTGAACATTTTCAAAGCCGTACCACAGCGGGTCGGGCGGAACCCGGCCATAACTGCCCACCTTGACTCCGTTCCAGTAGACCTCCGCGGCGCTGTCAACCCTGGGTAGATACAAGCCAAGGTGCCAATCGGCCAGCTGACCTACCGCCGCGTCGTTTACCAGCTCGCGTCGGTACCAGGCAAACCCGGTGTAATCCCGGTGCCCCTGCGTCTCCCAATCCTGACCGACCCGAATCGACTGCCAGCCGGAATCGTCGAATTGGGGGTTAGCCCACTTGAGATCGTCTCCGGTATGGAACTGCCACTCGCCATCCACCGGCAACGTCGCGTGGCCGAGCCCTGTGAGTTTCAATGGAGACGCACCGCGCGCGGCAACCGCAAAGAACATAAGAATAAGCACAGCGAAGCTGTGCCGAAATTTCCAGACAAAATGACTAAGTATGGCGCACCCCCGCACCCAGGAACGCCACCGTCAGCACGGTGATATCGTCATCCTGCCCAAACACCTGCGCCGCCTGCGCAATCGCCTCGGCTGTTCCGGTGCTCAGCGCACCCGTCCGCTCAAAGCCCAGCAACTCACCCGTCGCCGACCGCGCTTCCACCACTCCGTCGGTCACCAGCGTCAGCGAACTCTGCCGCTCCATGAGAAAGGTCGCCTCTTCGTACGTCGTGCCCTCCACCAGGCCCAGCGGCAGCCCACTCTCGACAGCAATTTCCCGTCCACCACAGTACGGAGCCAGGTGCCCGGCATTCGCGACCGTCACCTGCCCATCCCTGTCGACGCGTAGCACAAGGCAAGTTGTAAATCCTCCCCGGCTTCGTGTCTGCAAGCGATGATTCAGCCCACCCAAAATCGCCGCCGGACTCGTCGTCGTCTCCACCAGCGCTTGCAACTTTCCCAGCAGCAGCGAGACCATCATCGCCGCTTGCATCCCTTTCCCGCTTACATCCCCAATCACCACCAGGACTCCGCCTTCGGCTATCGGCAGTATCTGAAAAAAATCTCCTCCCACCTCGCCGAATGGCCGATACACAGCGGCAATCTCAAAGCCCGCGACCACCGGAATCTCCTCCGGCACGAGGACCTGCTGCACAACTCTGGCTGATTCCAACTCGGTCGCCAGCCTCTGCTTTTCTGCCCGGTCTCGCATCAAAGCCTGAGCAAAAACAATCAGCGTCGTCGCCCCCAGCGTCGTCAGCGTCAAGGCCGTCATGCGAACGCGCCACTGCCCAATAAAGAAGAAATTGGTCTGACCTGTGAATTGAGACACCGTGGGAAAGATGGTCAGCCGGACCAGAAAATGCAGCGTCAAGGCGGCCGCAATCATCCGCTCCACCCGTCCGCCGCGCCGAAATCCCTGGTAAATCAGGATGCCCAGCGGAATCTCCGAAGCTGCACCGAAATCGCGCAGCCAGTGCAGCGAGGGTATCCACGCTCCAACAAAAACCAGAAAATACAGTGGCCAAAAAATCCGCGTCCAACGCGTATTCGATATGCTCAGTGCCTGCGCTGCCACCTCCACAATCACACCCACGGCCAGCGCGCGCAGCGTCCAGTCCAATGGGTCCGCATTTGAAAACTCCATGAACTGTTCCAGCCCCAGCAACAGATAGAAAATGCTGAGCCCGCGAAACACCCGAAAGTCCCGGGCGATCAGATACAAGGACAAAAAAGCTACGGAAAGCGACAGCTCCAGTGCACCGAGTACCAGATCCGGACTCTGGTGCAGCCGGTCCACGGCCGAGACAGGATCAAACAGCGGATTCAACGCAATTGGAAATCCTGCCACGGCCAGCAATACGCAGCTTCCCATAGCGTCAAAAGTCCCCATCCCTAAGCCCCCACCCTCTCCACCGTAAAACCATCGTCCTGCCCAAATGCCTGCGCCGCCTGAGCAATCGCCTCCGCCGTCCCAGCACTCAACTCCGTCACCCGCCCGCCTGCATGCAAAGCATCCACCCTCCATCGATACCGGCTTGTTTTCTTCAAGGCAGAGTGCCTTCCTGCCGCAGACGCGCAAACCGACTGCGACAGGAACAAAAAAGTCAAAAATGGCAGGCGTCGCATGGCACCAACTATAACAACACACCCGCATGCTCTCCGCTTGCCACACCCGCAACGGTTGCGGATATCCCGACACACATGCGTCCGGGCCCAATACGCGTCGACGCCCAAGTCGACGCCCAACATGATCGATAAATGCAATCATAGTTACGGCGCAGAAAAGTAAACTGCCTTCCGGCTCTGGCAACGGCCCACCCAAGGACACAAATGGATAAGTTGATCGAAGGCCACAAGCACTTCCTCTCCGACGTCTTCCCCCCGCGCCGCGAACAGTACAAACTGCTTGCCGATCGCCAAAGCCCCCGCTGGCTCTTTATCACCTGCGCCGACTCCCGCATCGTCCCCGACCTCATCCTCGGCACCGACCCCGGCGACCTCTTCATCACCCGCAACGCAGGCAACATCGTCCCCGCTGGCAGTGAAGGCGATGACGGCGTCGCCGCCACCATCGAGTACGCCGTCGAAGTCCTCCACGTCCGCCACATCATCCTCTGCGGACACTCCGACTGCGGTGCACTCAAAGCCGCCCTGGACCATAAAAGCCTCAAAAACCTGCCCCGAGCCCGCCGCTGGCTCAACCACGTCGAAGGCGCCTTCACCCACAAACAGCCTCCAATCCCCGAAGAAGGCGAACACGCCGAACTCGCCGCCCTTATCCGCGGCAACGTCATCGCCCAGCTCATGAACCTGCGCACCCAACCCTCCGTCGCTCGCGCCGCAGCCAGCGGCAGTCTTCAGGTCCATGGCTGGTACTACGACATCCTGTCGGGCGGCATCGAACAATACGACGAACAGCAGCGCAAATTCCTCCCGCTCATCGCCTAGCCCCCACTTCTTCAACCAATCCAATGCCTTCATCGCCCTGAACGAAGGACCTGCTTCACCCCCACACGCCAGGGTGCCCCATCCTTTCCGCGCAGACGGGGCCCCCAACGACAGGTCTTCGTCGTTGGGGTAGCTGGGCGGAATGGGTGGGAACCACAAATCTCCTGGAGTCTTTGCCCTTGCTCTCCCCTTTTTGGCCGTCATTCCCCAGGGGAATCCGCTTCTTCCTTCGTAGTTGCTTTTCACTCCATCGAACGACCGCCCAGCGTCCGAGCAAACTCGTCAAAAGGCCATCCCCGGCCTTACCATACGTCGTGCACACTTTTTTCAAACTCGCTCTTTCAGCCGCCTTCGCAGCCGCAATCGGGGTCAGCTCCCAGGTCCCATCCCCCCAGCCTGCATCCGCCAAAACCCCACGCTCATCCGAGGGTGTCACTGTGATCAACGGCTACTCCAAGCGCTGGTGGAAAGAAGCAGTCGTCTACCAGATCTACCCGCGCTCTTTCCAGGATTCAAACGGCGACGGCATCGGCGACTTGAACGGCATCACCAGCCGCCTCGATTACCTCAAAAATCTCGGCGTCAACGTCATCTGGCTCAGCCCCCATTTCGACTCACCCAACGCCGACAACGGCTACGACATCCGCGACTACCGCAAAGTCATGACCGAGTTCGGCACCATGGCCGACTTTGACCGCATGCTGGCCGGGATCAAGAAACGGCACATGCGCCTCATCATCGATCTCGTCGTCAACCACACCAGCGACGAGCACAAATGGTTTCAGGAATCCCGAAAATCCCGCACCAACCCCTATCGCGATTACTACATCTGGCGCGACGGCAAGCCCAATCCAAACGCCCCCAACGCCCCCGGCACACCCCCTGGTCTCGACCCGCCCAATAACTACAACTCCTTCTTCAGCGGCTCGGCCTGGCAGTGGGACGAAACAACCCGCCAGTTCTACCTCCATCTCTTCGCCGTCAAGCAGCCTGACCTCAACTGGGAAAATCCCAAAGTCCGCCAGGAAGTCTACAGCCTCATGCGATTCTGGCTCGATAAAGGCGTCGACGGCTTCCGCATGGACGTCATCCCCCTCATCAGCAAGCCCACCGGCCTGCCCGACCTCACCCCCGGCCAGAACGCCGTCAAGCTCTGGGCCAACGGACCCCGCCGCGACGAGTTCCTTCAGGAAATGAATCGCGAAGTCCTCTCCAAATACGACGACATGAGCGTCGGCGAAGCCATCGGCATCGACCTCGCCGGCACCCACGATATCGTCGGCGAAGAACGGCACCAGCTCAGCCAGATCTTCAACTTCGACGCCACTCGCATCGGCAACCAGGGCGGCTACAACTATCGCCCACTCCATCTGCCTGAACTCAAAGCCGTCTACACCGCCCACGCCACCGTTCTCGGCAAGCAGGATTGGGACACATCCTTCCTCAGCAACCACGACATGTCCCGCGTCGTCTCACGCTGGGGAGATACCTCCACGCCCGAGCTGCGAGCCTTGTCCGCCAAGCTCCTGCAAACCATGGTCCTCACCCTGCGCGGCACCGCCTACCTCTACCAGGGTGACGAATTAGGCATGACCAACTATCCCTGGACCAAAATCAGCGAGTTCAATGACATCGAGGTTCAAAACCGATTCAAGACAGAAGTAGCCCAGGGCAAGCTCACCGAGCAGCAGCTCATCGCCGGAGCAGCAGCCTACGGCCGCGACAACGCCCGCACCCCCATGCAGTGGGACAAATCCAGCAACGCCGGCTTCTCCAAAGGCAACCACACCTGGGAACCCGTCAATCCCAACTACCTCGAAATCAACGCCGCCGACCAACTCAAAGATCCAGACTCCGTCTACCACTACAACCAGCGCGTGATCGCCCTGCGCCGCAGCGACCCCGCCTTCATCTATGGCGACTACCAGGATCTCGACCCTACCCACGAACAAGTCTTCCTCTACACCCGAACCCTTGGCGCATCCAGTTATCTGATCGTCCTCAACTTCTCCAGCCAACCCATCGACTACACCCTGCCACCGGGAACCCAGGCCAAAACCCTCAAACTAGGCAATTACAAAGACTCCACCGACCCCGCCGAATCCACCACCCTCCACCTCCGCCCCAGAGAAGCAAGAATCTACAAGAACTGACAGCCCGGCACCCCATCGTTGCCCTTGCCTTTTTGGTCATCATTCCCGCAGGGTGCCCCATCCTTGCCGCAGCCTCATCGCGGCATGGGTGGGTACCACAAAGGCCCGTAAGCCGTTGCGGGTGCCCCATTCTTGCCGCAGCCTCATCGCGGCATGGGTGGGAACCACAGATGCCCATAAGCCGTTGCGGGTGCTCTTGCCTTTGCCCTTTTGGTTGTCATTCTCCCCGGGAATCTGCCACTGGACCAACCCGCCAACCAGCCGATAATCAAGCCTGGGTCCACTGCGCGGCAATGCACCCCAAAACCAGCGGTTTCTCAAGCGACCAAGTCCTCGCATGGATCAGAGAAGACTGCAAACCAACTGGTGCAGAGCATTCGTCAAGCAAAAGTCAGCAGAGCCCGCGATTCTTCGCCAAATCGAAACCGCCTACCACCCTTTTCCTTCCAGAGCTCAGTTCGCGATTCAAGACCTGCCACACCCAAATCCGCTCACCTCTAATGCAAATACACTAAGGAAAACTTGACAACAACTCACTCACCCATCAAACTGGAGAAGTACAGTTTTCAAGAATCCCCAGGCAGGTAAACCATCATGGCAAAAATTATCGGCATCGATCTCGGAACCACAAACTCTTGCGTCGCCGTCCTCGAGGGCGGCGAGCCCAAAGTCATCGCCAACGAAGAGGGTGCGCGCACCACCCCTTCCATCGTGGCCTTCTCCAAATCCGGCGAACGCCTCGTCGGCCAGGTCGCCAAGCGTCAGGCCATCACCAACCCGGAAAATACCATCTTTTCCATCAAGCGCTTCATGGGCCGTCGCTACAACGAAGTCAACGACGAAATGAAGATGGTCCCCTATAAGGTTGAGTCGCAGGGCGACCACATCGTCGTCAATGCCCAGGGAAAACCCTACACAGCCCCGGAAATCTCGGCGATGATCCTACAAAAGCTGAAGAAAGCCGCAGAAGCTTACCTCGGCGAAACCGTCACCCAGGCCGTCATCACCGTCCCCGCCTACTTCAACGACGCCCAGCGCCAGGCCACCAAAGACGCCGGCAAGATCGCCGGCCTCGACGTCAAGCGCATCGTCAATGAGCCCACGGCTGCCGCCCTCGCCTACGGCCTTGATAAGAAAAAGGATGAAACAATCGCCGTCTATGACTTCGGCGGCGGCACCTTCGACATCTCCATCCTCGAAGTCGGCGAAGGCGTCATTGAAGTTAAGTCGACCAACGGCGACACCCACCTCGGCGGCGATAACCTCGACCAGCGCATCGTCGAATGGCTCATCGCAGAATTTAAAACAGAAGAAGGCCTCGACCTGGCATCCAAGGGCAACGAAATGGCCCTCCAGCGCCTCAAGGACGCAGCCGAAAAGGCCAAGATCGAGCTGTCAACCACTGTCGAGACCGAAATCAACCTGCCCTTCATCACCGCCGACGCCACCGGACCCAAGCACCTCGTCCGCAAGCTGACCCGCGGCAAGCTCGAGCAGCTCGTTGAAGATCTGCTGCAGCGTTCGCTCGAACCGACCAAGAAGGCTCTCGCCGACGCCGGCATCACCGCCAGCAAGATCGATGAAGTCGTCCTCGTCGGCGGCCAGACCCGCATGCCCCGCATCCAGGAGCTGGTCAAGCAGCTTTTCGGCAAGGAACCTCATCGCGGCGTCAACCCTGACGAAGTCGTAGCCATCGGCGCATCCGTTCAGGCCGGCGTACTCGCAGGCGACGTGAAAGACCTGCTGCTGCTCGACGTGACCCCGCTGACCTTGGCCATCGAAACCCTCGGCGGCGTGGCCACACCCATGATTCCCCGCAACACGACCATCCCCACCAAGAAGTCTGAAACCTTCTCGACGGCGGCCGACTCGCAAACCGAAGTCGAAGTGCACGTCCTCCAGGGCGAGCGCCCCATGGCCGCACAAAACCGAACGCTCGGTAAGTTCAAGCTGGCCGGCATCCCCCCCGCCCAGCGCGGCGTGCCGCAGATTGAAGTCACATTTGACATCGACGCAAACGGCATCCTCAACGTAACCGCGAAGGACAACGCAACTGGAAAAGACACCAAGATCACCATCACCTCCAGCTCAGGTCTGAGCAAAGAGGAAGTGGAGCGCATGGCCAAGGAAGCGGATGCACACGCAGCCGAGGATAAGGAACAGCGCGAGCTGATCGAAACCCGCAACTCCCTCGATTCTCTCGCCTATAACATCGAAAAGATGCTGAAAGAAGCTGGCGACAAGGTGCAGGGTACGGAGCGCACTGAAGTCGAAGCGGCTCTTGCGGAAGCGCGGACCACGCTCGGCGGCACGCCCTCTGTCACAGAACTGAAGGCCTCACAGGAGAAGCTGACTGCTGCTTCGCACAAGATGGCCGAGGTTCTCTACAAGGCAAATGCAGCCGCTGGTGCCTCTCCGACTGAGGAGCCGGCTGCTGAAGCGAAGAAGGACGAAGGCGTCATCGACGCGGAGTATGTGGACGTCGACGAGAAGAAGTAAGCGGAGCTGGCGGAGCTCGGGATGGGGTGGGCGACAGGCTGTCGCCCACCCTGTTTGCTGTGTGACACGGAAATGTTACACGTGTAACATTTCATCGATTTTTCCGGGCTGGATTTTGTCAAGGAATTTTGTTGGATGTGACTTTTTTTCAGGGACTTAGGTTTGCGTGAGATTTGGTTGGTTTGTGCATTGGCCCAAGGGTGAAAACGCCCATAGCCAAAATGCGATATTTCACACATGATGACGCAGGGAATGACGGGCAGAAAGACACGGCGAAGTGCTCAAGGGGCGGGCTTTCGCAGGCTCAACTGGCGCGGCGGATGGGGTGGCTGGCGGGAAATGTCGGCGCTCGCGGGTGACAACTCTACTTTTGAACCG
Source organism: Acidobacteriota bacterium (assembly GCA_025359885.1). Lineage (GTDB taxonomy): Bacteria > Acidobacteriota > Terriglobia > Terriglobales > Acidobacteriaceae > Acidicapsa. Next base: position 49,654 of record JANYDG010000027.1, on the reverse strand, counting down.
GGCAGCCGATAGAGCATGGTGTTTGAAGATAATCAGATACGAGTCGGCGCAGATTGCCGTAGACTTGAGACAGGCGACTATGTCCAATACCCAAAACAAGGACTATTACGGCACTCTGGGCGTGAAGAAGACGGCGACTTCGGATGAGATCCGGAAGGCGTTTCGTAAGCTTGCGCGGAAGTATCATCCGGACGTGAACCCGAACGACAAGAAGTCTGAGGAGAAGTTCAAGGAGATTTCTGAAGCCAACGACATTTTGAGCGACGAGAAGAAGCGCAAGGTGTTTGACCAGGTGGGGTTCTATTCAGACCAGATTGACCCGGCGACGGCGGAAGCGTACGCGCGACAGCAGGCAGGAGCGCGCCAGGGTCCGCCGGTGGATTTTGGGGGCTTTGACTTTTCTGGATTTGGGGCGGGTCAGGCACCGGCTGCGGGTGCGGGGCCTCAGGGTTCCGGGTCTGCTTCGTGGGGAAGTTTCAAGGATATTTTTTCGGGGATCTTTACGGGTACGGAGCAGCAGAGGCGCGGTCGTGGGCCGGAGGCGGGGACGGATCTGGAGTATCAGGCACCGATTGATTTCTGGACGGCTATACGCGGGGGGAATGCGCGGATTGAGGTACGGCGGCAGGAGGTTTGCCCGACGTGCCATGGTCAGGCTTCAACTGGCGCGCCGATGACTTGCCCGGAGTGCAGCGGAACGGGGCAGGTGACGCAGATGGGTGGGCGGATGAAGTTTAATATTGCTTGCCCGCGGTGCCAGGGATCGGGACGGATATCGAATGCGTGCCCGACGTGCCAGAGCGAGGGGCTGGTGTACCGGACGGAGTCGATCGAGTTTCGGATCAAGGCGGGAACGCGGGATGGGCAGCGGATTCGATTGCAGGGCAAGGGGAATGCTGGGACGGGTGGCGGCGCGCAGGGGGACCTGTATGTGATTGTACGGACGGGGACGCACCCGGTTTTTACGCGGGTGGGAGACGATATTCACCTGACGGTGCCGATTACGCTGGCGGAGGCGACGCTGGGCTCAAAGGTAGATGTGCCGACGATTGAGGGGGGGCGAGCTCAGTTGCGGATTCCGCCGGGGACGCAGAGCGGACAAAAGCTGCGGATGCGGGAGCGGGGGGTTGAGAGCGCTTCAGCAGCGGGGCAGCGGGGCGACCAGATTGTGACGGTGGAGGTGCAGATACCGCAGTTGAATGATGAGCGGAGCCGGGAGATCATGCGGGAGTTTGCGAAGCTGAATAATCAGGACCCGCGGGTTACGCTGTTTGACAAGCTGTGATTTGCTAGTATCGGAGGAACAAATTCCCGGGTTCAGCAGGGCCTAGCATGTCGGTGACGCACGACGACGATGATCGAGTCGATATTAGCGACGTTTTGTTTGAGTGGTATCCGCCAAAAGCAAAGAGCAATCTGAAAAAGCATCACGTTTCATTTGAAGAAGCCAGCACGGTGTTCGGGGACAAGAGAATTGTCGATTTTCCTGATAGCGCACACAGTGAGAATGAGCTTCGCTATTTCGCGGTCGGCCGATCACAGCGTGGCTTACTCCTGACAGTAGTTTTCACTCCAACGGATACAGGGATTCGCATCATTAGCGCGCGGCGCTCAGAACGATGGGAAAGGAGGCATTATGAAATCGTCAATGACCAAGAGTGAGGCGGCTATTCGAAGCAGATTTGACTTTTCGAAACCGACTCTCGGACGATTCTATGAACGGTATCAGAAGGGACATTCCGTCACACTCCTCGACCACGACCCTGATGCTCAATTCGAAGACCCGCTTGACTCGACGAATTGGTCAGGCACCAACACACGCGAGGTAGGTAAGGATATTTTTATCTCACACATTCAATCTGCGGGCCTTAAGATCGCAGAGCCGCTTAGTCGTGAGCGTATCGATTTTCTAATCTATCGAGATGGGGGACCAGACCGAGAGCTGATACCGTTTGCAGTTCAGATTAAGACATCGATTCATAAGACTTTTTCCTTGCACAAGAATGACTTGAAGATGCCGCGCTCTCTGCTGGCTTATGTCTGGAATGCGAAGGACTATGAGGAAAGCAGTATCTATGCGATTACCTACAAGGAAGCGTTACACGTACTCAAAGAGAAAGGTTACGCTGCAACAGATTCCTGGATGAGCAAAGGCGGCTATTCGGTGACAGACGCCGGGACCGATTTGAAGGAGATGTTGGAGCCTTACCGGATGACTCCAGAACGTTGGCAACAGAGATTGCAGTCAGTCTGAGAGAGCTATGACGGCAAAACGTAAATCCAAAGGCGCTTACATGATCTCGGCGGTGGCTGAGATGTATGACATTCATCCGCAGACGCTTAGGCTGTACGAGCGTGAGGGGCTGCTGAAGCCTTCGCGGACGGAGGGAAACACGCGCCTGTATACGGATGAGGATCTGGAGCGGCTGGAGTTTATCTTGAATCTGGCGCGGGATCTGGGAGTGAATATTGCTGGAATAGGGATCATCCTGCAGATGCGGGAGCGGATGGAGGAGATGAACCGGCAGATGCACAGCTTTGTGGAGTATGTGCGGACGGAGATGCTGGCGCATGTGACGCAGGCTTCAGGGGCCGCTTCAAAGTCTGCGATGGTGCCGCTGCGGAAGCCGATCATTGTGCCGAAAGCTGCGGTAAAGGCTTCAAAGAAGACATAGTGGGTTAGTCTGCCGCGGGAATTTGGGTTTGGCGGCTTAGATATAGAGCGAAAGCGGCGCATAAGGCGACGATATACCAACCGAGAACATCGCCGTAGAGGTGCTGCGGGTTTCCGTTGCAGGCGTGATGGTGCGCGGCGAGGAGGTTGTCTGCGGCCATTTCGGTGGCATGGAGCGCTCCACTCGAGGCCAAGGCAAGGAGGAAGGGTCGATGACGCCGGAGCGGGTCAAAGGCGTTGCGCCAGCTGTGGGAGGGGCTTTGGGTCGAGTTTTGAGTTGGGGTTTGAGTCGGGGTTTGAGTTGAGGTTTGGAGAACCCAGAGGGAGGTGAGGCGAGGGCAGCCGGGGCGGCGACGAACATGGCGACGAACATGGCGACGAACATGGGGTCGAACATGGCGTCGTAGGAGGGCCTAGGGCCGGGTGCTGAAGAGGGGCGCGAATGGGGTGGAGCGGAAGGCGAACAGGGTGGTTGCCGGGACGAGGAGGCAGACGGATGCGGAGGGTTTGAGGCGGGTGCGGGCGATTGGCTGGGGACTTGCGGAGTTCGCGGACATGATGGACTTTGGAGCGCCTTTTTCCGGTTTCAGAGGGTGGATGCGGTTGGGGATTTGGGGAAAAAGGAACGGAGGAGGAGGTAGGCGAGGAGGCCCATGGGTCCGAAGAAGAAGGTGAGGGCGAGGATGGGGACCATGGCGAGGTGAGGGATGCGACGGGCGCGGCTGTCGGCGAGTTCCCATCCACCGATGAAGAGGTCGAAGGCGAGGTAGTGGACCCATCCGGCGACGACGAGCCAGCGGCTGGTGAAGAGCTGCATGACGCCGTCAAGGGAGTTGAAACTGCCGGGGTGGCCGGCCCAGTGGGTGAGAATCACCCCGGTGTAGACAAGCGCGATGAGGGCCGGGATGCTGATGGCGCCGATAAGGCGCGGGAGTGATTCGCGGAGGGAGCGGGGCCAGGCTGGGGTGGAGACGAGGCAGAGCCAGCCCAGGGCGGCGAGCAGGCCGCAGAGTTGGAAGAGGATGTCGGGGGTGAGCATCATGCATTCTCCTTGATTTGGGCTGTGGTCTGGCTGTCTGCAGAGGCTGCCCAGAGCAGCAATGCCAGTGTCAGAATTGCGGTGAGGCCCCAGGCGGATGCGACCTGGCTGGCAGGGTGGAGGATGGATTCCCCGTGGAGCGCCTGGAGGAGCAGAACAGCGTACGTGGCGGCGAGGCAGAAGGCGACTGCCCAGAGGAGGCGTATTTGCTGCTTCTGTGACCTACGCAGTGCGGCTGAAGTCCAGCCTCCGGCGAGGCCCCAGGCGAGGATGAGGACCTGCATTGCGTGGAGGCCGACGAAGTGGGCGATGCGGAGGTCGCCGTGATTGGCGCTCCAGCCGGTGATGGGAAGACCGGGGCCGCCGTCGGGGGCTCCTACGGTGTGGGCTCCGGTGCGGGGTAGGGCGGGTCCGGTGTGGGCCGCGCGAGCGGCGGCGAGTTGTTGCGGGGTGGGGATGGACATCATGGCTCCGGTAGACATACCTGCCAGGGCGAGGACGAGGCTGAGCCGGATTGAAAGGCCGAGGGCGCGGTCGCCGAACGATTCGAAGAGAGAGGCTGCGAGCAGAAGCGTGGTGGCGAGGAAGACAATGGCGATGCCGGTGCCCATGATACCGTAAACGGCTCTGTCAAAAGGCAGGGCTGTATTGAAGTGGCTGGTGGTGTGCCGGGCAGCCTGCATGTCAATGAGGATGATTTCGAGAGTGAGGGATGCGGCTATGAAGCGGCCTAGCCAGGTAGCAAAGCGACGGGTTTTGTGGAGACGGCCGATCATCCAGGCGACGGTGAAGCTGAAGATGCCGGTGGAGATGGCGAATTTAAGAGGCTTGAGCCAGGCGGGTAATCCGGTGATGACGGTGGGATCGAAGACGAGGCCAACGATTGAGAAGACCATGTCGGCGAACATGAGGCATCCGCAGAGGGTGAGCCAACGGTGGTCGCTGTAAAGAGACTTGAAGGTGGCAGCAAGGTAGGCGCTGCCGGTGAGCTGGCGTGTTGGGCGCTGGTGATGATTTTGTGAGAGGGTAGACATGGATGGTTCTCCTGAAGCGCTGGGGCTCTATGTTAATCACAATAACATCACTAGTGAAAATCGCGAGAGGAATGTTAGATTAATTTACATGCGGTGAAAATTTCCCGCTGAGGCTTGTATATGGCGAGAGACGGCCAAAAAGGGCGGGAGGAACATCAGCCGTATCATCATGGTGATCTGCGGGTGGCGTTGCTGGCGGCGGCTTTGCAACTGATTGATGAGCATGGGGTTAAGAGTTTTAGCCTGAAGGACGCGGCGAAGATGGCGGGGGTGAGTACGGCAGCGCCTTACCGGCATTTTGCGGATAAGGAGGCAGTGATCCGGGCGATTCTGGTGGAGGGCTATGAGCTTTTCAACGAGTCGTTGGCAGAGGCATACGCGAAGGGGAAGTCGCCGCAGGGACGGATCACGGAGCTGGGGGTGGCGTATGTCCGGTTCGCGGAGCAGCATCCCGCGCATTTCCGAGTGATGTTTGGTCTGGCGGGGAGTGCGGGCGACCAGCCGCTGGATGCGGAGCCGACGGGGTTTCTGCTGCTGGTGGAGGGAGTGGAGGCGCTGCTGCCGGGGGCGAGCGGGGAGCAGCACCGGGACCTGGTGGTGGCTTGCTGGTCGGTGGTGCATGGATTTGCGATGTTGCTGATTGATGGTGCACTTGAGGCGACGATGGGCATGCCGGACGCTGAGAAGCAGTTGAGGCGAACGCTGGGTGTGATGATTTCCGGGACGGAAAACGCCGGGCATTGAATTCATGGTGAGATCACGATGGCGTTTCATCGGAGGGCGGGTATTCTTGAAGCTGTATGTTGCTTGTTCTTTTAGGATTGGGATGCTTTGGACTGCTGACCTCGACGGTGTTTGCGGGGATGGTGGTGGCGGGTGCGCGACGGCACCTGAGACAGCGCGAGCCGGGCGGTGATTTTGCGCCGCCGCTGAGTTTGCTGAAGCCGCTGCACGGGGCGGAGCCGGGACTGGAAGCGAATCTGGCGACGTTTTTTGAGCAGGACTACCCGGACTACGAAATATTGTTTTGCGCACGGGATGCGGCGGACGCGGGGCTGGAGACGGCGCGGTGGGTGGCGGGGCGGTACCCGCGTATTGCGGCGCGATTTTTCACGGCGGGTTGGGATACAGGCGAGTCGAAGTACATCAATGCGAAGGTGCATTCGATGGAAGTGATGGCGGAGGCGGCTGCGCACGGAATTCTGGTGATCAGCGACTCGGATGTGCGGGTGACGGGGGAGTATCTGCGGGCGGTGGCTTCTCCGTTTGCGGACCCAGAGGTGGGCGCGATGACCTGCCTGTATCGGGGCGTGGCTGTGGAAGGCGGGTTGTGGGCGCGGCTTGAGGCGGTGGGGATGTCAGTCGAGATGACGGCTGGTGTGCTGGTGGCGAACATGCTGGAGGGGATGCAGTTTGTGCTGGGGCCGACGATGGCGGTACGCGCTGGCTGCGTGCAGGCGATGGGTGGGATGGGCGTGCTGGGCGACTACTGCGCGGATGATTTTCTGCTGGGCAATGAGGTTTTCAAGCAGGGGCGACGGGTGTCTCTGAGCCATCACGTGATTGACCATATGGTGATTAATTCGAGCTTTGGGTCGTCGATGGCGCACCAGGTTCGATGGATGAAGTCGACGCGGTTTTCTCGGCCGAAGGGACATTTTGGCACGGCGCTGACGTTTAGTATGCCCTTTGGGCTGCTGGCTTCAGGCTGTGCGATGGCGATGGGGCGTCCGTGGCTGGGGGTGGGTTTGTTTGCGTGGGCGGTGCTGACGCGGTGGGCGATTGCGTGGGCGGCGGGCGGGCGGGTGGTGCGAGACCCGAGCTGGTTTGGGCTTTATGTGCTGTATCCGCTGCGGGATTTGATGGGATTTGGGTTTTGGGCGGCGAGTTATTTTTCGAGCGAGATTGTTTGGCGGGGGAAGCTCTACCAGCTGCTGCCGGGGGGGCGGATGCGGGCGGTGCGGTAGGGACCTGGTCGGTTGTGCTCAGTAACCGACTGTGAATGGCGATAGTCTTACCACGCCCTGCGGGGGCTGGAGGAGGCTCTATGTCATTTGGAATCTATGCGGCGGGATTTGCAATTCTTATTGGCGGACTGGTTTATGCGGCGTACCTGGTGCATCTGCCGGCGCACTGGATTATCGTGGGCACGGTGATTTTGGTCGGAGTGGGGATGCTTTCGGCGGTGAAGGCGACACGACAGAAGGATTCTGCGAGTTAAGGCATTTTCAGGAATTCCGTGAAGTCTCTTGCCTGGGTGAGGTTGGATTTTTCTTGATGAAAAATCCAGTGAGGAAAGCTGTTTCGCTCTACACCATTCCTGAAAGATGATTCTCTCTTTAGCTCAGCGGGGATTATAGATTTGCGTTTGATTGCCTGAAGGCGATGATTCGGGCTTTCAGACCTCGATTTTTAGTGGTCCATGAGACCCAAGCCGATGGCCTGGGCTGGTTTCAGGATGCGCCTTTGGCGCTGGTTGCGGTGCCCGCTTCCGCTGTTTGTGCAGGCTTGATCACGATCTGCTGAAAATGCTTCAGCTGATTTCCTTTGGAACGGGAAGCGGATTCCCGGGCGGGAATTACGACTGAACGGCAAGGAAAGAAAAGAAGCGGATTCCCTGCAGCGATGACAGTGCATCAAGGCGCGGGCGAAGGCGAGGGCGAAGGCAAGAGCAAGGACTAAGACTGGGGCTTCGGTTTGGGATTTCCTCTGTTCAGAGGGGAATTCCTAGTTCAGAGGCCGATCGGTCCAGAGGGTTTTGTCGGCGATGGTCTGAACGGGGATTAGTTTTCCGGGGAGGAGTTGCTGAACTTTGGAACGATTTGTGTCCTGGGCGAAAATCCAGTGCCGTGTTCCGGTGCCCCATGCTGCGGCGAGTTGCTCTTCCGTAAGGAAGATTTTGGGTGCGTCGGGGTAGCAGGAGCCCCAGAGCATCGACGAGCCTGTGCCATGGACGAGCAGGGCGGGACGCCAAAAGAACTGGTGGGTGTAGAAGATCAGCGAGGAGCCATCAGACTGGTCGCCAAAGATGATGAGGTCGTCGGCAGTTGAGCCCTTTTGCAGGATGGTGTCGGCGAGCTGCTTTGAGCTGAGCATGGGTTCAAAGCGGGCAAAAGCAATGTGGGCGGCGACGAGGAAGAGGGCGGAGGTGAGGGCAATGCTGACGGTGGCCGCAATGTTGCGACGCCAGAGGCGGAGTGCCAGCCCGGTGACGGGGCCGACGAGCAGGGCGAATGCGGCGATGCTGGCGGGCAGGCGCAGTGCTGCGAAGGAGGGTCCGGTGAGATCAAAGAAATGGGACATGGAGAGGGAGTAGTCGCCGACGGCGCGATGGGCGAGGAGGGTGCCGATGTCTGAGACGAAGGGGAGGTTGCGCGACTCCCACAGGCCCCAGCCGAGCATGCCGGCAGCGAGTGAACCGACCATGGTGAAGACGACGTGCGCGCTGCGGACCCAGCCTTTGGCGACACCCCAGCCCTGGTGTTCAGCGGACTGCTCGAGGGTGGCGAGGACGCCGGCGGTGAGGAGAATGAGAGGAATCCAGCAGGGGTAGGTGTAGTACTCCTGGTTGGTTGAGAGGGAGAAGAAGAGGAGGGTGAAGGTGGAGAAGCAGCCGAGGAGCCAGATGGAGCGGCTGCGGAATTTGAGGCGGAGAACGTAGTTTACGGTGTCTTCGTGCTCGGTGTTGTCGAGGTAGAAATCGACGGTGAGGCCAGCATCTTTGCTGACGTGCTGGAGCCAGGTGTGGCGGGTTTTCCAGGCGACGAGGAGGGCGGCGGGGAAAAAGAGGCTCCATGGGAAGACCCAGACGAGGTGGAGAAGCCAGTAGGCGAGGACAGGCAGACGGTTGTAATCGTGGGGGTAGCGGAGGCCGAGGAAGCGGAAGACGTGTTCGTTGAGGAAGTAGAAGTACCAGAAGCCGTGGACGTTGCCGGGGGTGGGAATGTTGCCGATGGGGTGGCCCTGATCTGGATTGCGGAGGCCGGCGAGGATGTGCCAGGGAGCGGCGATCAAGAGAAAGAGCAGGAAGCCTGAAATTGGCTTGAGCTGACGCCAGCGACGCCATTGTCCGCTGACGAGGAGCATGGGGATGGCCGCGGCGAAGAAAAAGACGGGGGCGATGAGGCCCTTGGTGAGCATGGCGAGGGCGAGGGCGGCCCAGGCGAGGTAGAAGCGGCCGGGACGGCGGCTTTCGAGGCCAGTGATGAGGCAGAAGAGTGCAAGGAGCAGGAAAAAGGTCAGGATGGCTTCGGGGATGTAGAAGCGGGTGAAGAGGAAGGGGCCAAAGGCAGTCAGAGTGCCGAGGGCGGCGTAGAGCGCGGCCCGTTCGCCCCAGGCGCGACGGCACCAGAGCCAGGCGATGCAGGCGCATCCGAGGACGGCGAGGGCGTTGGGGAGATGGGTGGCGAAGGCGTTTTCACCGAAGACGCGATACATGCCGGCGACGAGCCAGTACGGCAGCGGGGGTTTTTCAAGATAGCGGATGCCGTTGACGCGGAGGGTGACGAAATCGCCGACCTCAGCCATGTGTGCAGCGGCCTCGGCGTGGGTGGCGTCGGCATCGTCGAGCAAAGGCGGAGAGAAGAGAGCGGCGCCGTAGACGGCAGCAAAGACTGCAAGCAGCAATACCCAAACGGCCAGCACAGAAGGAGTTTTGGAAGGGCGGGATGCGGATTGTGTCGTATCAGTCTTGTCTGTCATGGTTTTGTGCGTTCAGGGCTAGGATACCAGCCGAAATCAAGCGGGATGGGACGGCAGCGTGATTGGCGAGCCGGGAAATAGTGGGGTCTGGGGCAAATCTATCGTGGAGGCTGAAGCGTACTGAAAATGCGAGCCCTCCCCGTGGCTCTTGATATGGGTAAAGCGACGCGCCCTTCGCAGGGGTGCGGCAGTTTGCCCAGCGGTGCCGCCTTCTGTCGGCTACCGTTTTTGGGTGGTTTGCCGGAGCAAGTCCTGGCGGGCAGGCCACCTGCTTTTTTGCTGGAAGCCAGGGTTTGGCCAAGGTGATCGGATGCACGAGAGTTGCGGCTTTCAGGCAGCGATGAGTCGGGCCTTCAGCCCTCGACGCATCGGAATTGCCCAGTTGACCCTGCCCGGTGGGGTGGGCTGGAGCGGATTGGCCCGATTGCCTGGGGATTGGTTGAACGTGCGTGACTTGAGGACGGGTGTTGTATCTTTGCTTCAGGCCGTCTTCTGTACCTTGTGGAAGGGCGCGCGAAGCCTAGAATGCCTCTTGTATCCACTACATTTGCCGCGATCGATATTGGCTCCAATTCATGCCGCCTGAAGATTGCGCGGATTGTTGCCCATCGACTGAAAACCCTGCACGAAGACCGTGAGGTGACGCGGCTGGGGACGAGTGTGTTTGATACGGGGCTTGTTTCGCCGGATGCGATGGCGGTGACACTGCGGGCGCTGAAGCGTTTTCAGCGGGCGGTGCAGGCGCATGGGGTGGAGCAGATTCGGGTGGTGGCGACGTCGGCGATGCGGGATGCGCGGAATGCGCAGGCGTTTGTGAGCTGGGCCAAGGCGGAAACGGGCTGGACCATCGAGATTATTTCCGGGCTTGAAGAGGGGCGACTGATTCACCGCGGGGTGATGACGAACGAGCCGGGGTCGAGCGGCCGGGTGATCCTGGTGGATGTAGGTGGGGGCAGCTGCGAGATCACGCTGAGCGAGCACCAACGCATCAAGGAGACGGTGAGCCTGCCGTTGGGGGCGGTAAGGCTGACGCAGGAGTTTATTCCGACGGACCCGGCTACGGAAGAGGGCCTGGCGCGGATGAAGCAGTTTATCGGGCGGGAGCTGCGGAGGGCGCATAAGCGGATCCAGCCGGAGAATGTGCCGCTGGTGATTGCGACTTCTGGGACGGCGGCGGCGCTGGCTGAGGCGCATACGGTGCTGGTGAAGCAGGAAGCGGCTGTGACGGCGGCGGGGACGCGAACGAAGGCGACGACGGCTAAAGTTGCTACGAGTGTTCGGGCTAAAGCGGTTTCAAAGACGGCGGCGGTGGGCGAGGTGCCGATTACGACGACGCACCAGGTACGCAGGCTGGCGACGAAGCTGCGGAAGATGAGCATGCCGGAACGGGCCGCCGTGCCGGGGATTGGGCCGAAGCGGGCGGAGATCATCGTAGCTGGGGCGTTTGTGTATGCGGAGCTGCTGGAGGCGTTTTCTCTTCCGGGGTTCCGGTATTCGTCGTTGGGTTTGCGGGATGGAATCCTGGCGCAGATGCTGGCCGAGCAGGATGACCGGGCGACGGTGCATCAGCAGTTTGAGCAGGAGCGGTGGGAGAGTGTGCTGGCGACGGCGCGGCGTTATGGCGTGAATCTCAAGATGGCGGAGCCGGTGAAGGCGCATGCGGAGCAGCTTTTCCGCGATCTGGCGCCGCTGCACAAGCTGCCGCCGGAGTATGAGAACTGGCTGGCGGCGGCGGCGATGCTGAGCGATACGGGGAAGTTTTTGAACCACCAGGGGCATCACCGACACGCGCAGTACATTATTTCGAGCTCTGAGATTTACGGTTACACGCAGCCGCAGCGAACGATTATTTCAGCGATTGCGCGGTACCTGGGCAAGACGCGACCACAGCCGGAAGACCGGGCGATGCGGAATATCCCAGCGCAGGAGCACGGACATGTGCAGCGGAGCGTGGTGCTGCTGCGGCTGGCGATTGCGCTGAACCAGGACCGGGCCTCGGATGTGCTGCGCGTAACGGCGCGGGTTTATCCCAAGCGCATTTTGCTGGAGCTGGAGCCGGGGCGAACGGGCGCGGAGCTGGAACTGTGGTCGCTGCGCAAGGAAGCTGACTATTTTCGCGAGGTCTTTGGCCGGGAGCTCTTTGTCACGCTGGCGTAGATGGTTCGAGCCAGGCGGGGGTCAATGAGCCACTGCAACTGGGGTGGACGGCGGGACATGTCAATGCGGGCGATGGCACCTTTGCGGAGACGAATACTGCCGCCGCCGGGCTGATGGCCATTGCCGGAGAGAATGCGGGCTATGAACTGGTGGAGGTTGGGGTTGTGGCCGACGACCAGGACTCCGTCGCGATCAGAGTACTCGCCAATCAGGTGCTGAAATGCGGCGAAATCCCCGTCTGGGGCGAGGGCTGGCGAGGAGATGACGCGGCCTTCAAAACCGATCTCGGTGCCGACGAACTGGGCGGACTGCAGCGACCGCTTGAGCGGGCTGGCGAGGATGACGTCAATCTGCACGTTGAGCGCGGCGAGGACGCCGGCCATCAACATGCATTGCTGCTTGCCCTCTTTGATGAGCCCGCGCTTGTGGTCGAGCAGGGGGTTTTCGCGGGGAACGCCGGCGTTGGCATGACGCATCAGGTAGAGATTCATGGGTTCTTCAATCAGGCAAAGTTTGGGATTGTTCCGCTTTGCGAAGTCTGATTTTAACACAAATGTAACAATTGAATCAGCGTGAGTGGCCCGCTGTGAGATGTGCAGATGGGAATGTGCCCCCTGGAAGAAGTATTCACCCAACGGTTGCTGTGTGGTATGACTGGAGTGAGAATTCACAGGATTGGAACTTCCCCATGCCTTTGACCACTGTTGCCTCGAAACTTGGATTGAGCGAACTGGCTCCGCGCGCGTTGCAGTCAGAGATACGTGCGATGACGATGGAATGCGACCGGTTGGGCGGAGTGAACCTGGCCCAGGGCGTGTGCGATACGGAGCCGCCTGCGGTGGTGACGGAGGCAGCGATTGCGGCGATCAACGCGGGGCACAACATCTATACGCGGCTGGACGGGATTGGGCGGCTGCGGACGGCGATTGCGGCGAAGATGCTGCGGTTTACGGGAATGGTTGTGAATCCCGATACAGAAGTGCTGGTGACGAGCGGGGCGACGGGCGGTTTGCATGCGGCGGCGATGGCGCTGCTGAATCCGGGCGATGAAGTGATTTTGTTTGAGCCTTTTTACGGATACCACGCGAGCACGCTGAAGTCGCTGCGGATGGTGCCAGTGCTGGTGCCGCTGGCGGAGCCGGTGACGGCGGAGGCGGACTGGACCTTTGACCTGGAGGCGCTGAAGGCGGCGCTGACGCCGCGAACGCGGGCGCTGATTATCAATACGCCGTCAAACCCGTGTGGGAAGATTTTTACGCGGGAGGAGTTGGAAGCACTATCAGCGGTGGCGATTGAGCACAACCTGTTTGTGTTTACGGATGAGATTTACGAGCATTTTGTGTATGGCGAGGCGGAGCATCTCTCTCCAGCGACGCTGCCGGGGATGCGGGAGCGGACAATCATCATTTCCGGGTTTTCGAAGACGTTTTCGGTGACTGGATGGCGGCTGGGGTACCTGGTGGCGGATGCGAAGTGGCTGGGGGCGATCAGCTATTTTCACGATCTGACGTATGTATGCGCGCCTTCGGCACTGCAACATGGGGCTGCGGCCGGGTTGGAGCAACTGGGGATGGAGTTTTATACGCAACTGGCAACGGACCATCTGGACAAGCGGACGCGGATCCTGGCGGCGCTGACGGATGCGGGGATGAAGCCGTATGTGCCGCGGGGGGCGTACTACATTCTGGCGGACGCTTCGCGGCTGCCGGGGGCGAATGCGGCGTTGAAGGCGCGGGCGCTGCTGGCGCAAACGGGTGTGGCATCGGTAGCGGGGTCGGCGTTTTTCAGGGCGGGGCATGGGGAGGATCTGCTGCGGTTCTGCTTTGCCAAGCGGGATGCGGACCTGGATGATGCGTGTGCGCGGTTGCGCAGCTTGTAGGCGAGAGCGCGGGGTATGTGAGCAATTCAAGACAGGAACGGGTCGCAAAAGGCTGAGGGCAGGACAACCTGAGGCACCTGAAACTGGTCTAACTGGCTGTGGGGGCGGAATTTATGTCTTCACAGACAGAAGGGTTGCGCATGAAGATGGTTTCGGTGGTGGGGATTGTTTTGATCCTGCTGGGGATCGTGGGATTTGCCTGGGGCGGGTTTTCGTTCACGCATGAGAAGAAGGTGGTGGACATGGGACCGCTGCAGATGGAGCACAAGGTAACGGAGAGCGTTCCGATTTCGCCGGTGCTGAGTGGGCTGGTGCTGTTGGGTGGCATTGCGCTGGTGGTGGTGGGGGCGCGGAGCAAATAACCGATTTTACTTTGGTGGAGTCAGGGGCAACGGGACGGTTTTGAGGGAGTCTTCTCCTTCGCGGATCCTGTAGGTCTGGTTGGGCTTGATGTGCGCGAAGTGCTGGGTAGTTTTTGAGGTGGGCCAGGTGACTTCGATGTGTTCGACCTCAGTGGCGCGACCGATGCCGATGTGCTGGCGGAGTGGGTTGCCGCCGAAGCTGGAACCGTAGCCGACAGTTCTGAAAATATGGCGGCGATGGCCGCTTTCGCTGATGGTGAGGTCGATGCGTGCGCCGTAGGCGGCGCGGTTGGTCTGAACGCCCTGGAGGATGAGGGTGACCCAGCGATTGGTGTTGCCGGGATTGTGGTAGAGGGCGCTCATAAAGGTGTCGCCGGGGAGGGCGCCGCCCATTTCTTCAAAAACGTCTTCAAAGCCGGTGTTTTCGAGATCGCCAAAGGCGATGGCGTGGCCTTTTTGCAGGTGGCCGAAACCGCCTGCGGTGGTGATGTCGCGGAAGTCTTTGCCGTCTGCGTTGCGGAACATGCGGTTGGGCAGCAGGGCCTGATAGGTAGAGTCGCCGTTGCCGAGGTAGATGTCGAGCCAGCCATCGTTGTCGAGGTCGCCGAAGTTTGCACCCATGGTGAGGATGGCGCGGTCGAGATGAACTGCGTGGGTTACGTCAGAAAACGTGCCGTCATGGTTGTTGTGGTAGAGGCGGGGGGTGTCGGCGGTGTAGGGCTTGCCCATTTCAAAGGCTCCGACGTCGCGGACGTTTTCAGTGGAGTATCCGGCGGCGAAGATGTCGGGCCAGCCGTCGTTGTCGTAATCAAAGAACCAGGTGGCGAAGCTGTGCTGAGGGTTGGCGACACCTGCCTGGGCGGTGACATCAGTGAACTTCCAGAAGGCGGAGCCTGAGACGGGGCCGTCATTTCTGAAGAGGCGGTTGTTGCCGTTGAGGATGGAGATGTAGAGGTCGGGGCGGCCGTCGTTGTTGTAGTCTCCCCAGGCGACGCCTTTGACGAAGCCTAGCTGCGCGAGGCCAAGGGGCGCGGCCATTTCGGTGAAGGTACCGTCGTGGTTGTTGTGGAAGAGCTTGCTGGGGTTGGGGTCTTCGGGGGTGGATTCGTAGCCGACGAAGAGGTCGAGCCATCCGTCGTTGTCGAAGTCGGCCCAGGCGGCGGCTTGCGTGGGTCCGACGGAGAGCAGGCCGGCTGCTTCGGTGACGTCGTCGAAGGTGCCATTGCCGTTGTTGCGGAGCAGCGACAGGGGGTAGTGGCCGTATTTTCGCCACCAGCCGCCGCGCAGGACGAGCAGATCGGGGTGGCCGTCGTTGTTGTAGTCGGTTTCAACGACGTTGAGGCCGCCGACCTCGCCGACGAGGCCGGATTGTTGGGTTACATCCTTGAAGGTGCCGTCACCCTGATTGTGGAAGAGGTGCATCTGGTCGAGGGGACCGGAGGAGGTGACGAGGATGTCGAGGAGGCCGTCGCCGTCGAAGTCTTCGAGGATGACGCCGCCGGCGTGGCTGGTGATATCGACGCCGGCGAGCATGGCGATGTCGGGGAATTCGGGGAATTTCTGTTCTGAATCAAAGAGTGCGGCGGGAATGAGCCAGGGTTTTGGGACGTCCTGGGGGTAGCGACCGAGCTGCATGTAGGCGACGTTGAGCAGCCATCGGGACTGGTCGTCGTTGGGGTCTTTGGCGAGGAGAGCGGAGAATTCGCGGACGGCTCCCTGGGCACCGCGGGGGAGCTGATGGATGCCCGAGCCGCGGATGGGGAAGATGCAGGAGCGCTGGCCGTGGTTGTGGGCACAGTTTTCCTGTTCGCCGAGTCGGAGCCAGGAGAGGGCGAGCCATTCGCCGAGGTCGTGTTCGGCCTGCGGGGGGAGGGTGATGTTTTTCTGTCTGGCCCAGCTGCGGAGGTCTTCGAGGGCGTGGACGGCATCTTCGCTATTGCCGACGCGCAGCATCTCTCTGGCCATCTCGAGGCGGACGAGGACTTCGTTGGGAGGGGTGAGGCCTTTGGCGAGGAGTGCCTGGTAGTAGGGGACGCGCTCGGCTTGCTTGCTGGGATCGGCCTTCCAATCCATATCGCGAAAGGCTTTTTGGAGGAGGGCGGCCATTTTTTTTGTGGATTCAGCCTGATAGATGGGACCTGGCGGAGTTGGGGGAGGCTCCATGTGCATCTGGGCGTGGTTTTGGGGCTGGGCGGGAGCGCAGATTGCCGAGAGAGCCAGGATGGCAGCGGAGAGGACGAACCGGGGCTGCCGGAGCCATGAAGCGGGGGCCGGGGCGGGATTTGATTTGAGATTTGTGAAGCGGGTTTTCATGAGGTGTTGTGCGAGGGCACAAAGCTCATCGTATCTGTCGCAGAGCAGGGCGGGCAATTCAAGCGTTAGCTGGTTTTGGTGGAGCGCTGAGCAGGTCTGGGGTTTGATTGGAGAGGGCGAGCAACTGCTGCACCTGAGCGACGCTCATGTGCGGGGCGGGCTGAGGTATCTGCAGGATGCGGTTGGCTGACTGATTGCGGTGGATGAACTGCTTGAGGGCATCGAAGACTTCGCCATCGAGCTTATTGGGGACTTCTTTACCGATGATGGCGAGAATCTGGTCGGGCTCGAGGCCAGCGCGGTAGGGGCGATCTTCGGCGAGCGCACCGTAGATGTCGGCCATGGTGACGATGCGGTCTTCGAGGGAGAGGTGTCGGGCGGAGAGGTGGTTTGGATAACCGCTGCCGTCGAGTTTTTCGTGATGGCGGCCGGCGATCGCTGCGATGCCTGCGAAGGAGGGTACGCGCTCAAGGATGCGCTGAGAGAGCTGAGGGTGGCGCTGGATGGAGGCCCATTCCTGGGCATCGAGTTTGCCGGGCTTGTCGAGGATGGCGTTGGAGACGCTGAGTTTCCCGAGGTCGTGGAGGAGAGCGGCGCGATGAATGAGCTTTCGCTGGCCGGTTCGGAGGCCGAAGTGGGTTGCAATCTGGTCAGCTGCCTCGGTGACGCCGATGGAGTGTCGGAAGGTGAAGGGGGACTTGGCGTCAACGACGTCGGCGAAGGCTTCGCAAACCTTGTCAATTTCAGCGGAGCCGATGAGGGTGGAGGTTCCTGGTTCGAGGTCGAGCACGCGCGCTCGGGCATCGGCGGTGCCGAGGAGGCTGGGTTCGCAGCCTGACCAGAGGAGGCCGGCGCGGTTGAGCGCGACGGTGACGCGGACGAGTTCGGGATCAAACCAGGTGCGGCTGCGTTCCTGGAGGGTTTCAATGGCGCGGTCTTGCCCTTGATCGGAGGCGAAGACGTCGAGGTGCTGGGCGACGGCGAGGATGCGACCGAGCAGCGGGGTCGCTTCGCCACGGAGGCGGTCAGGGTAGCCGCTGCCGTTCCAATGCTCGTCAAGGGAGTGGATGGCGTCAGCGCACTGCGTACTGAGGCCGATTTTGCGGACAATGTCGGCACCACGCTCACAGCGGAGGCCGATCATTTCAGCATTGTTTCGGTTGCGGCTCAAGCCGAGCTGGAGGACGCGAAGAGTTTTTTTCCATGGACTTGCGCCCGGCAGGGAATTTGCCCATGCGAGGCCGAGCCCATCGACGGAGATACGAGTCCAATCGACAGTTTTGACGCGGCGCTTGGCTTCGCGTTCGTCTGCGCCGAGGATGTTGCACATGCGTGCTGCGTTACTGCTGCAGCCAATGTCCTTGAGGAGGAGGGCGTAGTAGAGGTCGTGGAGGTCGGAGTCGGGAAGGCCCAGAGCGGAGCCGAGGCGCATGCCGAGGAGGCAGGAGCGGACGGCGTGGCCTGGGACGGCATCTTCGGTTAAATCCAGCGCGAATGAGAGCGCGGAGATGACTTCAGAAAGCGCCAGATTGATGGGAGCGTCAGTGTGGATTGCTGCCTGGCGCAGAGTTGTGGGGGCGGCGGAGTTCTGAAGTGCGAGTCCCATAGTATGACCTCGATATCCCGTGGAGAAATTGACCTGAATCTAGGTTTTCGGCAGTTTCGCGCTTAACCTTTGATTACTTAGGTAAGTTACCACGGGATTTTCGAGATCGTACCTGGACTTAAGTGCTAGATGGGATGGACTTTTGGTCTATCCATGTTTATCCGTCGCTCATCTTGCTGGCAGCAGGAAAGAAAGGTAGATTGCGCACGCGAATGCCGGTGGCGCGGAAGTAGGCGTTGGCGAGTGCGGGGCCAAGGGGCGGCACGCCGGGCTCGCCAGCACCGGTGGGGGCGTTGGTATTGGAGAGGATTTTTACATTGATCTGGGGCATATCTGCCATGCGGACGAGGCGGTAATTGTTGAAGTTACGCACACTGGCAGCGCCGTTGGTGAAGGTGATGTGTCCCCAGAGGACGGAGCTGAGACCGTGAACGATGCCGCCCTGCATCTGCGCGGTGACGGAGTCGGGGTTAATGACGCGGCCGCAGTCAACGGCGCAGGAGACTTTGACGACTTTGAGGCCGGTGGCGGTGGCGCCGGAGATTTCGACGACCTCAGCGACGACGGTGCCGAAGGCCTCAGAGATGGCGATACCGCGGGCGTGACCGGCGGGGAGAGCGGTAGTCCAGCCGCCAAGCTGGGCGGCAGCGTCGAGGACGGCGAGGAAGCGGGGATTGTTGGCGAGGAGAGTGCGCCGGTAGGTGTAGGGGTCGATGCCTGCGGCGTGAGCGAGTTCATCAATGAAACTCTCGCTGACGTAGGAGTTGAAGGAGCATCCGACGGAGCGCCAGAAGCCGATGGGGACGGTGGCGGGGTGGACGACGAAATCGACAGACCGGCTGAGCATGGCGTAGGGAAGGCCGGTTGCAGCTTCAGTGGCCTGCCCATCCTCTGCTCCGGCGGCGATCCAGCCGCGCTGAGCGAGGATGGAGGGGGTGACGATGCGGTTTTCCCAGGCGACGATGTTGTGCTTTGCGTCGAGTCCACCCTGCACTTTAGAGACGACCATGGGTCGATACTGGTCGCGGCCAAAGTCTTCTTCGCGGGGCCAGGTGAGTTTGACGGGCTTTTTGATGGCTTTGGCGATGGTGACAGCCTGGGCGATGTAGTCCTGTTCGATTTTGCGACCGAGGCCGCCGCCGAGCAGGGTGGTGTGGACGGTGATGGCGGCCAGGGGAAGCCCGGTGATGGCGGCAGCGGTGGCCTGGACCCAGCCGGAAGCCTGGGTTGGGGCCCAGATTTCACAGGTTGTGGCGGTCAGGTTGACGGTGCAGTTGAGCACCTCCATGCAGGCGTGGGCGAGATAGGGGAAGGTGTAAGTGGAGGTGAGGGTTGTTGTCGCGGTCTTGATGGAAGTTGCCGGGTTGCCAATGAGCTCGGCGTTTACGGCTTTACCAGTGGCCATGAGTGAGGTGGCCTGGGTGGCGTAGAGGGCGCTGTTGATCTGGGCCGCAGAGGCGGGGATATTCCACTGGAAGTTAGCGCCACCGCCGCCGCCATTGTCGCCGCCAGCACCGACAGCGGCCAGGGCGGAGTAGGTGTTGTTGGCTACGGCGGCTACGGCGTTTCCGAGGTTGACATAGGTGATGCCATTGCCGTTGGCGGGCAGCTTGGCCACAGTTCCGCCGAGCGAGGGGCAATGCTTGACGGCGGCGAAGACCATATTGGGGATGCGGACATCGATGCCGTAGATGGCTCGTCCGTTGACCTTGTCTGGAATATCGAGGCGGCGCATGGGCTTGCCGATGAGTTT
This sequence comes from Acidobacteriota bacterium, assembly GCA_025359885.1. Classification (GTDB taxonomy): domain Bacteria; phylum Acidobacteriota; class Terriglobia; order Terriglobales; family Acidobacteriaceae; genus Acidicapsa. The sequence goes on along the minus strand of JANYDG010000027.1, from coordinate 30,136 downwards.
GAGATTGGCGTCGGCGATGAGGGTGGGATTTGCAGGGGGCGTGAGCTTGGCGGCAGCGGGAGCGAGCGCACCGTAGCCGAGAGTCCGCTTGGTGGGGGTGTGGGTGACGATGCCTTTGCTGGCGACGCACTCGGAGACGGGCACCTTCCAGGTGTTTGCGGCGGCCTGGATGAGCATGGTGCGGACGGCTGCGCCGGCCTGCCTGAGGGGCAGGTAGTTGGTGCGAATGGCGCTTGAACCGCCGGTGATGTAGCTGATGGCGCTGGGGGGCGCGGAGACGCTCTTGACGGCGGCCCAGTCTACGATGAGCTCTTCGGCGACGAGTTGGGCGAGGCCGGACATGGAGCCCTGCCCGAGTTCGCAGCCTCCAAAGAGGACGGTGATGCTGTTATCGGCACCGATCTGGATGTAGGAATTGACCTGGGTGGGTGCGGGGGCTCCAACTGCCAGGGCAACGCGTGAGAGGCCGGGCAGGCAGAACTGCAGCATGAAGCCGCCGGTGGCGGAGGCGATGAAAGTGCGCCGCGTGGTTCCGGACGAGGCATTGGACGCTGCGGGGACCGCTTCCTGTTCGGCGGACACCGTGATGGTGGAGACGGATTCTTCTAGATCGAGCACTTCGGGCATGGGGATGCTCCTTGATGACTTTTGTTGCCTGGAGGTTGGGGCCTTACAGGGTGTTTGCCAGAACGATGGCTGCCTTGATGCGCTGGTAGGTTCCACAGACGCATACGTTGGAGATGCCGCTGCCGTCGCCGCCGGGGAAGTTTTCCATGGCCGCCATGATCATGCCGCTCTGGCAGTAGCCACATTGGGGAACCTGGAGCTGAATCCATGCTTTTTGCAGGGGGTGGCTGACGCCATCGGCGGAGAGGCCCTCGATGGTGGTGATTTTGCGTCCAACGGCTTCACTGACGCCGATGTTGCAGGAGCGTTCGGCCGAGCCATCGATGAGGACGGTACAAGCGCCGCAGATTTCAATGCCGCAGCCGTACTTGGTGCCGGTGAGACCTACGATGTCACGGATAACCCAGAGCAGAGGCATGTTGGGATCGGGGACATTGACGGTGTGGTTCACGCCGTTGATGTTGAGTGTCGTCATGGTGAAGCTCTCCTGTGGGGTGCGGAGACAGGTTTGGGCCGGGCAAGGCACGGAGGCATCGCTGGGCGAAGGATATTTGGGAATCGGCAAGGAAGGCAGAGCAAGAGCACGAACTATGACCTGGAAACACACTCGTGAGACGGTGGCTCGCTCAGGTCGAGGGTCGCCGTTGTTTCATCGACGGCCCAGATTTCTCCATCGTAGAAAAGACTTCTCATCTAGATAGCCCTATCGGCTGGAGAGACTGAAGCATAAATCCCCTGTATGCCTGCTTGCAAGTGAAAATGCCAGGAATTTTCATTTGGGTTAGTTACGAGAGAATCGCGATGGGTGACGGTACCTTAACGATGCGTGAAGCCTGAAGCATACGGAGAGCCTTGCGCTGCACTTTGATAGACTAAGTGGTTTACCCGGGAGGAAATGATGGCAGAGCCAAGATCGCGTGTGTACCACCGGAACCGGGTTGCTGAGACGTTGCGGGAAGAGATCGGCACGATGCTGGAGGGTCAGCTTTCTGACCCGCGGATTTCTTTTTGTTATGTGACGGAAGTGGCGATGAACCCTGGGAGCAAGTCGGCGCGCGTGTACATTGCGGTGGACGGCGGAGCCGAGGCAGAAGAGCAGACGGTGGCGGCGCTGGTAGCGGCTAAAGGATACATTCGGCATGAGTTGCTGGAGCGTCTTGGGGTTCGCCGGGTACCTGACCTGAGCTTTCATGTGGACCGATCAGAAAAATTCCAATCACGCATTGATGAATTGCTGGGGCGCGCGAAGAAGCGCCAGAAGGCCAGCGTGCCACCGCCGGCAAGCGAAGTCACCGCTCCGAAATAAACCGGAATCCTTGTGCTATGGCTTCTCCTCAGCCCATAACGAACGTGCAGCGCCCCTTCTCCCGGGAGGGCGACGGTGATTTGAGGCGTCTGCCTGATGCGGGGTTGGCGCAGATGCAGAAGATTCTGGATGTCTTGCGCGGGGGCGAGCGGTTTCTGGTGTGTTCGCACTCGCGACCGGATGGGGACGCGGTGGGGTCGATGCTGGCGATGGGGATGCTGCTGCGGCAGATGGGCAAGCGTGCAGATTTGGTGTCGGCTGACCGGATTCCAGCAATCTATCGCGGATTGCCGGACGCGGGCGAGATCCGTACGGTGATGCGGGTGCGTGGGCCGTATGATGCTGTCATTCTGCTGGAGTGTGATGGGCTGGAGCGGACGCGGCTGCGGGGCCTGGAACGGATGCTTCACATCAACATCGACCATCATGCGAGCGGCAAGGAGTTTGGTGACCTGAACTGGATTGACCGGGAGGCGAGCTCTGTGGGGGAGCTGGTGCACCGGCTGGTGAAGGCTGCAGGCGGTACGGTGACGGCAGCGATGGCAACCTGCCTGTATACGACGCTGCTGACGGATACGGGCGGATTCTGCTACGGGGGTATTCGCGCGAAGACCTTTGCGCTGGCGGCGGAGCTGACCGAGGCGGGAGCTGATCCGGTGGGGATAGCGCGGGACGTATATTTTGCCAATCCGTTGGCAAAGATGTTGCTGCTGGGCAGGGCACTGAGTACGCTGCAACGAGAAGACGGGCTGGCCTGGCTGTGGGTGACGGATGGAGACATGCGAAGCCTGGGTGCTTCGGAGGAGGATTGCGAGGGCGTGGTGAATTTTGCGCTTTCGATCTGCGGGGTGGAGGCGGCGGTGTTTCTGCGGGAACTGCCGGAAGGACGGATGCGCCTGAGCCTGCGCAGCAAGGGTCGTGTGAATGTGGCAGCGATCAGCGTGGGGCTCGGAGGCGGAGGCCACGAGAATGCGGCGGGGTGCACGCTTGATGGCCCGATGGAACGGGCGAGAGAAGAGATACTCGAGGCGCTGCGGAGGGACGTGGCGATTTCGAAGGGTGATTTATCGTTCGAGGGCGAGGGCGACTGAGTTCCCTCCCCCGAGGCAGAGGGCGGCGACGCCGCGATGCGCGTCACGTCTGATCATTTCATGGACGAGGGTGACGAGGACCCGGGCCCCGCTGGCACCGATGGGGTGGCCGATGGCGACTGCGCCTCCGTTGACGTTGACTGAGGCCGGGTCGAGCGCGAGTTCGCGGATGACGCCGAGGGCCTGGACGGCGAAGGCTTCGTTGAGTTCGAAGAGGTGGATCGAGGATGCGCGCCAATCGAGTTTGGCGAGGAGTTTTTGGACGCCGGTGACGGGGGCGAGCATGACCCACTGGGGGTCGACTCCGCTGGTGGCCTGAGCGCGAATGGTGGCCATGGGAGTGATGCCGAGGGTGGCTGCTTTGCGCGCCGACATGAGTACAAGTGCTGCGGCGGCATCGTTGAGGCCGGGAGCGTTGCCGGCGGTCACGGTGCCATCCGATTTGAAGGCTGGCTTGAGAGCAGCGAGGGCTTCAAGGGTCAGGTCGGGTCGGATGGATTCGTCGTTGGCGCAGGTGGTGACGGTGCCTTTTTTGCCGGGGACTGCGACCGGGGTAACCTCTGCGTCGAAGCGGCCTTCGCGCCAGGCGGCGGCGGCTCGGCGATGGGACTGGAGGGCGTAGCGGTCCTGCTCTTCGCGGGAGATGCTGTGTTTGGCGGCGACGTTTTCTGCGGTGATGCCCATGTGGTAGTTGTTGTAGACGTCCCAAAGGCCGTCGTGGACGACGGAGTCGACCAGCGTTCCGTTGCCCAGGCGGTAGCCCTGACGAGCCTGGGGCAGCAGGTAGGGGGCGTTGGTCATGGACTCCATGCCGCCGGCGACGACGATTTCAGCGTTTCCGGTCTGGATGGCCTGGGCGGCGAGCGAGACAGCTTTGAGGCCTGAGCCGCAGACCATGTTGATGGTGAGGGCAGAGACGGAGTGGCTTAAACCGCCGAAAATAGCGGCTTGACGAGCGGGATTCTGCCCGAGACCGGCGGAGAGCACGTTGCCCATGATGCATTGGTCGACGGAGGCGGGGTCGATGCCGGCGCGACAGACCGCTTCGCGGACGGCGATGGCGCCGAGTTGCGGGGCGGAAAGCGGGCTGAAAATGCCCTGGAATTTACCAACCGGAGTGCGGACGGCGGCGACGAGGACGACTTCTTCCATCATGGTTTCATCCTAGCGAAGAATGGGCGGGAGTGGATTTGCGAGCTTGCTCCTGACGGCGATTCCCGGCATGGTCTGGGGCTATGCGAAGCATCGTCAGCGGGCCGATCTTTGACCTTTTTGAGGGCGGGAATCCCGAGAAGTGAGTAGAAACGGTTTGCACCGTGGGGCAGTGTGTGTAAGAATCTGTGCGTTTGAGGCTGCCTGTGCATCCTCGCTCTAAAATTCATCAGGAGTCAAGTCATGACGAAATTGTTCCGTTCTACTTTGGTATTTGGTGTAGTTCTTGCTGCCAGCGCGGTTGGGTTTGCCCAAGCGGGCGACGCGACGTATAAATCGAAATGTGCAAGTTGCCACGGCGCAACGGGTACGCCCAGCGCTGGCATGGCCAAGCTCATGGGGATGAAACCGGCGTCTGACCCGGAGATGCAGAAACTGACGATTGAGCAGATAAGCACTGCAGTGAAGGCAGGCAAGGGCAAGATGAAGCCTGTCGCTGGACTGACGGATGAGCAGGTGAAGGAAGTTGCGACCTTCTTCAAAGGTCTCAAGTAGCCTTTGACGGTGGCATCAACGTTTCAGGACAAAAAAGCCTCGAAGGACTGGAAAAGTCTTTCGAGGCTTCTTCGTTTTGGGTTCGATTTGTGAGCGTGGGGCACGTTTCTGATTCAGACCAAGTTTTGAATCGAGGCTTGCATCAAGTTTTGCATCAGGGCTTGAGGGCTTGCTGTTTTTTTGCTTCGGCGATCATTTGTTTGACATTGTCTCGGGCGTCGTAGTTTGGGTTGGCAGCGAGCAGCTTTTCCCAATCTGTGATTGCGCCGGCAGTATCTGCCTTGCCCTTCCACTTGACAAGACCGCGGTTGAAGAGAGTATTTGGGTTTGTGGGTTCGTAGGCGAGGGCCCTGTTGAACTCAGTAATGGCCGCGTCGGCATTGCCCATGTACCACTGGGCAGTGGCCATGTCGGTGCGCACAGCTGCGTTGGCTGGCTTGATGCTGAGGACGCGCAGATAGTAATCGATGGCGATGGGATACTGATGGGCGTCGTAGTAGACGTTGCCGATGCTGGTGAGCAGGTCAGGATTGCGGGGCTCGGACTTGAGCTTTTCGAGTTGGGGAGCAGCTTCTGCGTCGGCCATGCCTTTCAACTGAATCGGGCTGGATGGCGCAGGAATGGATTGAGCAGGATTGGCTGGCGGGGCATCGGGCAATGCTGATTTGCCAGCCGGAGCGACGGTCGTGGAGGTGGTCGAGGAACTGGCCGAGGAAGCTTGCGCACTGCGAATCAACCTGCCGCCGACGAGCCCGACGAGCAGGCAGGCTGCGAGGAGGACGGCGGTTCGCTTCCCTGTCCATTGGATGCCTTTGACTGAGATGCTGGCCGACTTACTTGTGTTGGTCATTGTTCCTCGCTCTTTCGATCCCCTGTTGATCGCCCTGGGTGGTGAGTACGCCAGCCATGAGTTTGAGCACGGTGGTTTTGCGGTCAGGGCTGAGTTGCGGGTTTGATTTGAGCAACTGCTGCCATGCGACGAGCGCTCCCTTGCCATCACCCTTGCCCTGCAACTTGATCATGCCGAGATCGAAGAGGGCATTTGCGTCCCTGGGGCTCAGAGTCAGGGCCTGGTTCAATTGGGTAAGGGCTCCATCGACATCGCCGCTGCGGTAGAGGCTGGCGGACCACCTGGTGCGGAGAGCTACATTCTGGGGATCGGCCTGAACCGCTTTTTGATAGGAGTCTGCCGCCCGCTTGAACTGGTGGGTGGTGTGGTAGATCGCCCCGATCTGGGCGAGGAGAGCGCTGTCGCTGGGATGGGTCTTGAGTTTTTCGCGGAGTGGGGAGACCTGCTGATCTGCTGCAAGCTGCATCTGTTGCAGGGTGGGCGCATGTGGATTGGGCGCATGCGGGTTGGCCAGGGAGCCGGCGGAGGCAGAGAGCCGAGGAGCTTTTGCAGCGGTTTTTGCGGCTGCATCCGGGGGGAGGAAGCCCGGCGAGATGTAACCGGTGGCAAGACCGATTCCCAGGCAGATAATTGCCAAGCCGCAGATGTGCGTCGCGTTCAAGGCAGGAATGGCAGCCGATGCCATGGTTGGCTCTTTGGCCATGGTGTTTTCTCCCGTGAGCTCAATTGCTCTTGCTTACAAGTCTTTTTTCGCCGATATCGAACGTCAGAAGTGCTGTGGAGGAAGGACGACCGCAGGGGCCGGTTTCTTCTGCGTTCATCCAGATCTTCCATTCACCCGAAAAATGGACACACACAGAAGAACACTCCTGATCGGGCGGGACTATGACGACGGTCACACGAAGGCAAGAAATGAGAGAAGCTCAAGTTCATTGAGGGAGCGTGACGGCAATCACATTACAAAAGGACTATAAACCTTATTCTTTTGGAGACGAACGCCGGAGGTTCACCAGTGGGAACTACGCCGACAGTCGTTAATTACCGAACGCGTATACGTTCCTAGGGGGCTTAATTCTATGAAACGATGTTTAGCACTAGCGATCATGATTTTCGGGGCGACCGGCTTTGCAGCGGCGCAGATTGCAACGCCGTCGACTGATGTCCTCGGCGCCCATCTCAACTACGGGCGCGGCTGTACAGCGTGCCATGCACCCCACAGCGGCGCCTACGGAAACGGCAACGCCAAAACCGCGGATGCAACTTCAGGAAACAATGCACTTTGGGGCGAGGACGTCAGTAGCCTTTACGGCAAGACGATCACGACGGGTCAGAGTGAGCATGGCAATGTTGTTGAAGTATTGCCGACGAGCACGACCTCTGGCACGCCGGATGTCGCAGGCGTGCTGATGTGCCTTAGCTGCCATGACGGCAACTATGCCACCGGCGCGATGATGAAGAACAAGGTGTACGAGACGTTGCCAGCGACGTACGGAACCTTGAACAGCATCCCAACGCTGCTTGGCAACGACGGCAGCACAGTTGGCAACTATCTGAACGACCATCCGGTAGGCCTGAGTGCAGTAATTGGCTGCGGCGGACCGTATGACTGGGATTGCTCGATCAGCGCGACGGGTGCAGTCCTGATGACCGGGGCCAAGTCGAGCCAGTTTGTGACCAATTACGGATTCTTTGTGCGGCCAGCTGCGTACAACAACACGCCCGTCGTGATGTGCACGACCTGCCACAACCAGCATTTGATGAACGTCGTGAGCGTCACCACGGGGCCGAAGTCGGGGTTGCCGACGGGAACGTATGCAACGATGTTCTTCATTCGCGCTCCTTACAACCCGGCGAGCGGCACAGCTGGCAGCAACCAGACGGCGCAATTCTGCCGCCAGTGCCACGGTGGCGAGAGCAATGAGATGTCCGGCAGCACGGCAGTGACTACTTTCTAAATGTTGAACGATGATGGGAGGGGGTAGCAGTTTTCCCCCTCCCTCTTTTTTCAGAACGGGGGTCAAACCAATGAAGAGCACAACCTTACTTACCGTATTTCTTTCATTTTCAGTTCCATTGTGTGTTGCACAGGTGTCTTCCCATACACCTACCGTGTTTCAAAAATCTCCTTCCCAAGGTTCGGCGAAAAGCACACTCTTATTCTCTGGCAAGCCGGTTGTGCGGGTGAACAGCGCGATACTGACGGACGTGGACCTGGTTCGCGAGGAGTACGCGATCTTTCCTTATGCGAAGCAGCATAACGGTATCCCGAAGGAGTTGGAAAAGCAGATTCGCGATGGCGCGCTGCAGATGATCATTTTTGAAGAGCTGGTGTACCAGGAGGCGCTGCGGGGGAAAATGACGGTAGCGCCGTCAAAGCTACAGGCTGCCGAGGCAGAATTTCGGAAGCAGTTTGCTACGCCGGCCGAGTACAACGCTTTTCTGCAGAACGATTTTCACGGATCCACTCCACTTTTGCGGGAAAAGATACGGCGATCGCTGTTGATTGAAGCGTATCTCAAGTTGCAGGTCCAGGATAAGAGCGTGGTTACGGCGGCGGAGATACGAGCCTACTACGACAAAAACGCGGCTCGCTTTCATCATCCTGAGGCGTTTACTTTCCAGACAATTTCGATTCTACCCCCGGCAAAGGCGACAGCCGAGCAGTTGAAGGAAGCTCGGACCCGGGCCGAGAACGCGCTGCGACAGGCGAAGGGAACAAAGACGGCGGACGATTTTGGGCTGCTGGCGGAGAAGCTCTCTGACGACGACTACCGGGTGATGATGGGCCAACACAAGCCTGTTGGGGTGGATGAATTGGCTCCCCAGGTGGTGAAGGCGCTGCTTGCGATGCACCCGAATGATGTGAGCGATCTGCTGCAGGTGGAGCAGGCCTACACAATCGTGCGGCTGCAGGCGCACACCCCGGCAGGTCAAACAAGATTTGCAGAGGTACGGACACAGTTGCAAAAGGAGCTGCAACAGGCGAGAAGCAACCAGGTGCAGGCTGCGCTGGACAAGAAGCTGCGACAGAACGCGAAGGTCGAAGAGCTTTAGTCAATGTCGAAAGGAGCCAGAAGTCATCATCGGCCCAGGAAAAGCAATTAGATCCGGAGGGCTCGGTCAGGATTGAAGATGCGGAATCCTACACGAGAGATGTTAAGGATGGCGTTGAGTGGTGCGGTCTTTTCCTATCACGAGGTTTTTAGGTGCAGTGCTTCTGGTGCTTGCAATCCCCGTTGCTGCGCAGATCCGGCTGGGTGAAACAAGCAACCGCGCGACCGGGACAATCTCGACTGGATATACGGCGAATTATGGCAACCTGACCGGATCCTCGCATGGATGGTCGGTTGGAGGTGCGGCAGCGCTGTCTGGATCCTTCCATAGTCCTAATTTCCTCTCCTATAACGTTTCGCCTTATCTGAACCAGTCGCGAGCGAATTCCAATTTTCAGTCGATTTCTGATGCAAGCGGCGTGAACGTGAGCGCGAATATCTTTGCAGGCAGCAGATTTCCAGGTTCCTTCACCTATTCAAAGGCTTACAACAGCGAGGGAAACTTTGCAGTTCCTGGACTTTCGAACTATGTGACCCACGGAAACAGTGACACGATTGGCGTGAACTGGAGCGAGAATCTGCCGAATGTGCCTAGTCTTTCAGCGGGCTACCAGCGAGGGACGAGCGCGTATTCGGTATACGGGTCAAACAGCTCCGGGAAGAATTCATTTCGTTCGCTGAATCTGCATTCGGGCTATGCGTGGTCGGGTTTCAATGTGGGAGGTTACTTTACCAACGGTGCGGGCCAATCTCGGATTCCGCCCGTGGTGGCTGGTTCGACACTGGAGATACACTCTGACAACAATGCCTATGGGGCGAATCTTTCGCACCTGCTTCCGCTGCATGGTTCGTTAACGGGTGGTGTCAATCGTTCAACATGGAAGACCAACTATCTGGGAGCGAGTTCGAGCGGAACAATTGACACGGTGAATGCGACGGCGGGCGTGCACCCAATGAACAGGCTGTCACTGACGGCGACGGGGAGCTACTCGGACAACCTGGCGGGCGAAATTATCCAGTCAGTGATTTCGGCAGGCGGGGCGAGTCAGAAACTGGATTCGAATCAGTCTTCCAATTCGCTGGACCTGATGGGGGTTGCGTCGTATTCTCCGCAAATCAATTTGCAGACTTCAGCGTATGTTGAGCGCCGGACACAGTCATTTTCCGGGCGGGATTACGGAGTTACCTCACTGGGGGGCAGCGCGACGTATGCCCACAAGCTTTTGAACGGGATTATCAATACGGCGGTGAGTGTGACGGCCAACTCTGCGGACCAGAACGGCCAGGACACGGTTGGTTTTTCAGCGACTGAGAACTACTCCAACGTGGTGCTGGGATGGCATGTGAATGAGGCATTCAGCTATGCGCAAAATGCTCAGACGCTGCTGGTGACGTATACGAATTCGTTTTATTTTTACTCGGGGAGCTTGCGTCGCAACTGGGGCCTGCTGAATATCAGCGCGGGAGCGGGCGGCTCTCGGACGGCTTTGACGGACCAGGCCGGGCTCTCGAACAGCAGCCAGTCGTACAGCGCAAGCGTGGGGTATGGTTCGCTGCTGACGGCTTCCGGGAATTATTCAAAGTCAGATGGCGAAGCGCTTTTGACGGGAACGGGGCTGGTTGGCGTGCCGGTACCGCCGCCGGTTTTGCCCCCTGGCCTGGTGAGTCTGTTTGGTGGAAAGAGCTATTCGATCGGGGTATCGAGCACGCCGATCAAGAAGCTGATCCTGGCGGGCACCTATGCCAGATCCACGAGCAATACGTTCAGCAACAGTATTTCGTCAGCCAATGAAAACAGCCAATACAACGTGCTGCTGCAGTACCGGCTGCGCAAGCTGAACCTGATCAGTGGGTATGCGCGGATGGAACAGGGTTTTGGCAGCACCGGTTCCAAGCCAGAGATTATTTCTTCGTATTACATGGGGATATCACGTTGGTTCAACTTTTTCTAATTCGATGGTTTCATCACGGCAGGAGCGCAGGTCTCGTTTTGGCGTACCTGGCGCTGTTGCCGTGTTGGATATTGGCTGCGCCCAAATTGAAGCCAGCCGTTGCGTCGGAACAGTGGGAGATGTCGCTGGATGGAGGCCGCAAGCTTACCTGGGAGCACAGTTTCAGATCTGAAGCGGAGGTAAATCTGAATCGGGGATTTTGGACCAAGCTGGTGGATGTGGTTGCCGGGGCACCGGATTACCGTTTTCTGGTGCGGCCGTATGGCATCGCGACTGATTCGCGGGGACGCATTCTTGTGACCGACCCTGGGGCATCGGGAGTGCATATCTTTGATTTTGCACAGCGCAAGTACAAGTTCATCGAGCGCAGGGAAAAGGGCAAAGACCCCATGACGACACCACAATGTGTTGCTGTCGATGCCCAGGACAACATCTATGTCACGGATTCAGAGGCGGGCAAGATCTTTGTTTTTGCGGCGAGTGGCAAGTTTGTGCGGGCGATTGGCAGCCTGAAGGGTGGTGAGGGTTATTTCAAGCGCCCTACCGGCATTGCTGTCGACTCGGCGGAACAGCGGATCTATGTAACGGACACGTTGCGCGACCAGGTTTTTGTGTTGGACATGCAGGGGACCGTCCTTGAAAAGATTGGGAAGACGGGGGAGGGCGAGGGTGAATTCAACCTGCCGACCGAAATTCGATTGAGCGGGCCAAACCTGCTGGTGGTGGATGCGATGAACTTTCGCGTGCAGGTGTTTGACCGCGGCGGCGCCTTTCAGTACGCGATCGGCAAGACGGGCGACTCGACTGGGGCGATGTTCCGGCCGAAGGCGGTGAGCGTCGATTCGGAAGGCGATCTGTATGTGGTGGACGCTTTGTGGGGAGCGGTGCAGGTGTTCAACCGCGCGGGAGCGTTACTTTACTCCTTTGGCACGAAGGGAACGCATGCCGGGGAGTTCCAACTGCCTTCCGGCATGTTCATCGACCATGATGACAAGGTGTTTGTGGTGGATTCATTCAATCGACGGGTACAGGTATTTCAGTACGCGGGTCAAAAGGCAGCGGGCGGTACAGTGCGGGAGGCGACACGGTGAAGATGAGAATTTTGCTGACCGTGATGCTGACCCTGTTGATGTGCAGCTCTTTGCCGGCGCAGATAACCGGGGACGCATTGGGGGTTCATAGCCTGGGCCCGGGGAGTGGGTCGCACATCACCGGGGCACGGCCTGAGGCCTGCGCCTACTGCCACGCTCCGCACTCTGGATTGAATATTGGCTTGTGGAATCAGAAGCTTACGACGCAGATTTACACGACCTACAACAGTAATACAGCGAAAAATGTGAGTACGCAGCCAGTGCTTGGGACCAGCAGCAACCAGTGCCTGAGCTGCCATGACGGCACGGTAGCGGTCGGCGCGACCGTGGCCTATGGGCAGGTGGTGACGCAGGGTTCGATGCAAACGAGCGACGTATTTGGGAGCAACCTGCAGTCTTCGCACCCCTTTAGCCTGACGCCGCCATTGAAGGACAATATCACCCTGGCGGCGTCGCTGGTGGCGAATGGGCATACTGCTGACGCAACGGGAGCGGTGACACTGATCAAGGGAAACGTGGAGTGCATGTCGTGTCACAATCCGCATGTGCAGTCGAAGGATCCGATTTCACGGAACTTTTTGGTGAAGGACGGCTCGAATGGGCAGCTTTGCCTGGCCTGTCATGATCCCCTGCGGACGATAGGTGGCCAGGTAAATCCGCTGGCGGATTGGACCGCGAGTGCGCATGCGCTGTCTACGAGCAAGATTTCACCCCAGGCTTTGCTGGGCAGCTACCCGACCGTGGCGGGTGCGGCGTGTATCTCATGTCATGCTCCGCACAACTCGACGGGCCCGGCAAGGCTGCTGCGTGGGCAGAATGAGCTGGATTGCATTGCTTGCCACAATGGCGGGGCGAATGTTTCGCCGATGCCGCCCAGCGCGAACGTGTTTGCCGAATATGCTGCGCCCAAGGTGGGCCATCCCTTCCCGGCCGCGACCAATCCGCATGATGCGACGGAAGGTGTGCTGCTGAACAACAATCGACACGCTACCTGCGTTGACTGCCATAGCGCGCATGGATCTGAGCCGGTGGGGGTCTTTCCGCCTGCGCCGCAGATTCGCATCTCGCAGAAGAATATTGCGGGCATCCAGGCGAGCGACGGAACGAGCGTGCTTGCGCCGGCCGTGAATCAGTACGAGAATTGCCTGCGTTGTCACGGAACCAGTTCCAGCAAACAGGTGCTGCCGATTTATGGCTACTTTCCGGTGCGTGCGGTTTCGGCTGGCGACGCATTGAATCAGATACCGCAGTTTGCTGTCGGGGCGACGTCTAGTCATCCGGTGATGCATGCCCGAAGCAGTTCTCTGGCGCAGCCGAGCCTGCTGGGAAATATGTTGAACCTGGATGGAATCACGCCGGGGCGTGCGATGGGTACGCAGGTGCTCTGTACGGACTGCCACAACAGCGACGATAATCGCGAGTCTGGCGGCCCGGGCGCGAACGGTCCTCATGGTTCACGATGGACGCACATTCTGGAGCGGCGGTATGAATTCAGCCAGGCAGCGGTGCCGGGACAGGCGATCTCGAATTTGTTTCCCAACCCGGACCTCAGCGTGAATGGACCCTATGCGCTCTGTGGCAAGTGCCACGACCTGGCAAACCAGATCCATCGGAACACGAGCTGGAACAAGCACAGCGCCCACATGGACGCAGGCGTGAGCTGCTCTACCTGCCATACGGCGCACGGTATGGGAGCCACCAATGCCAGTGTGAGCGGAGAGCGGCTGGTGAACTTTGACATGAATGTTGTTGCCCCGAACGGTAACCTTCCGGTGAGCTACAACCGCGCTACCAATAGTTGCACCCTGGTTTGCCACCTGGTTGCTCATAATCCCGATGGAACGGTGTCTGCGGCTGGGCTGCGCGGACGGATCGGAGGACGAAAGTGAATGCTGCTGAGCATCCGGTTCATGTGGTTTTAAGGAGTGTCGTGGATTATTTTTCTTTCGGAGTTTGTGTGAACGTTCGGCCAGATCGCGGCTGGATTGGTAGAGGGGTGGGTAACGCAGGTATTTTGGGCTGGGGCGGCAAGATCTGCCTGGCCCTGATGGTGCTAGTTACGTTGCCGGCAATGGCGGCGGTTCATCCGGTTCCTCTGGATAAGAACACGGACGCCAAGCAGTGCCTTGAATGCCACGACGACAAGACGAAGCACAAGTTTGTTCATTCGGCGCTGGCGACGGGATGTTTGAGTTGCCACGAGGTGAGGGTGAACAAGGATGTGACCCGTGTGAAGCTGATTACGGCTTCGGCGAATGGGCTTTGCCTGACCTGCCATACGGATAAGAAAGCTGCTGAAATCAAGGGGACGGTGCATCCTCCAGCGGTGCGCGACTGCCTGATGTGCCACGATCCGCACTCCAGTGACAACAAGGCGTTGCTGGTGAAGCCTGAATCTGGCGACGAAAAGGAGAATCTTTGCCTGAGTTGTCATAAGACTGGCCTGCATGTTCCGGAGAAAGGCAGCCGCCATGCGGCGCTGGAGGCGGGCTGTGACACCTGCCATACGACCCACAAGACGGGCGCTGAACCGACACAAGAGAACCGGTTTCATCTGACCAAGGTGGCTCCGGCGCTCTGCGTCGATTGCCACGACGTAAAGGACGCTGGCTTGCAAAAGGCGCATCAGAATCAGCCATTTGGGACTGCCAATTGCGTGCAATGCCACAATCCGCACCAGTCGGACGCCCCGAAGCTGATGGCGAAGTTTTTGCATGTGCCCTTTGCCGGAAACAGTTGCGAGACCTGCCACCTGGCGACAAAGGATGGGAAAGTGGTTCTCGCGCAGAAGGATGTAAAGACGCTGTGCGTAACGTGCCATGACGACAAGGCGAAGTTGATCGATTCGGCAAAGGTGCCGCATGCCGGCGCGATGGGTGATTGCACGGATTGTCATAACCCACACGCCAGCAGCGAACCCGGGTTGCCGAAGACGGATGGAGTAACGATCTGCCTTGGATGCCACACAGACATTGATGATTTGCGGAAGAAATCAGTGCATCATCAGCCCGCCTTCACGCAGGGGTGCGGCACATGCCATACCCCTCATGGGGGCGACAATGAGCACTTGCTGCGCGCCAAGGGAAACGCGTTGTGCCTGGAGTGTCATGGGCCTGATTCGGCTGCGGAAAAGGATGAAGCCACTCACCTGCTGACCATCTTCAACGGCCAGGTAAAGCTGCCGGAAGACTACTACAAGACGAATCGAGTTCCAATTTTGCCACTGCGCTATGGTCTTGGGCACCCGGTGGAGTATCACCCCGTCTCTGACGTGATGGATCCGACGAACCAGAGCAAGGTGAAGACGCCGCTGAGTTGCCTTTCGTGCCACCAGTCACACGCGTCAGCGCGGCCGGGCCTGCTGATGAACGACCAGATCAACAACACAGCCTTTTGCGACAACTGCCACAAGAACCGGATCAACATGAAAGATACGAATTTCCCGGGAAAATAATTGGAGATGAACATGTTTCGCTTACCCCTGAACCCGATCTGCCGCCGCAACAGTCTCGCTCTGCTGCTTTTGCTTACGCTGGGCCTGATGGCTCCTCTGAGTGCAGGTGCAGGCACGAAAAAGAAGGCGGAACCTGCAACTACAGCCGAGGTGGGACCGCGAAAATTTGGCTTTGACCCGACCAAGCTGGCTTGGCCAAGCCCGCCGAACATTGCGCGCATTCAATGGCTGGACTATTTTGCCGGGGCCAAGATCGACTACACGCCGACAGCAAATGCCAAGCCCAAGGCGAGCTGGATGGACCGGCTCGCGGGTGGTCAGTCTGAGCCGGAGAAGGTCAATACGAAGACTTTCCCGTTTCAGATGATCGGACCGTACGGTATCGCGATTGATTCTGAGGGGCTGGTGTATGTGGCAGACCAGAGAGTCGGTGCGGTTTTCATCTTCAACACGAAAACCCGCGATTGCCACATGATCCGCAATAGTGTGGAAGCCAACTTTGGCTGGGTCAATGGATTGGCCATCGATGACGACGACCGGCTGTTTGTTTCGGATGGCAAGATGCATCGTGTGCTGATTTTCAACCGCAAGCACGAGGTAGAGAATCAGATTTCAGAGGGATTGGTGGACCCGGTGGGGCTGGCCATCGACACGACGAACCGATTTGTCTATGTGGTGGACACGCAGCAGGACCAGGTAATCGTCTACGACGCGGACTCGCTCAAGCTGCTGCGACGGATTGGAACCGGCGGAAAGAACCACTTTCTGACGACGCCTGGAGACTTTGGCGCGCCGCAGGGCGTTGCGCTGGACGGAGAGGGCAATGTGTATGTGACGGATACGCTGAATAACCGCGTGGAGATTTTTGATGCGGACGGAGCCTACATCAGCGAGTTTGGCAAGCATGGCGATGGGCCTGGCTATTTCGCGCGGCCGAAAGGCATTGCCGTGGATGGCGACGGCCACATCTGGGTGACGGACCAGATGGAGGACCGGCTGCAGGTCTTCAATCGTGAAGGACAGTTGCTGACGTATATCGGAAACGGGCATGGAGAGCTGCCTGGCCAGTTCAAATCGCTGATGGGAGTGGCGATTGACAAGCAGAACCGGGTGTTTACGACGGAGCAGGAGCCGGGACGATTGCAGGTTTTCCGCTACGTGACTGACACCGAAGCGGCCGCCGAAAAGGCAAAGCGAGAAGAGGGATTGCAAAAGGCAGCGGACCGACGGCGCATTACTGCGGCAGCTGCGCCGACCGGCAAGCCAACGGAAGCAACCGCTGATAAAGCGGCAAGTCCGGCAGCCTCAGCAGCCCCCAAGGACGGGGCGGCACCCAAGTAGAAGACGGGGCGGTTGCACACTCAAAGTTGGGCGCTGAGGGGACGACAGTTCAACGCGGGGCCGGAAAAAGGGCATCGAAGATGCGGCCGAGGATGCGTTGAAGCGCTTCTTCCGAGAGCTTTTCGGGTTCGAAATGGCTCTCGAGAATGAGTCCGGAGAGAACGGGGCCGAGAGCCAATGCAGACATTTCATTGCCTGACTTTTTGTCGGGCGTGATTTGGCCGAACAGCTGCTCGTGTGTGGAATCGTAGTTGGTCGCCTTGGCCATTTCGAAGGCCTTGCGGAAGCGCTCCTTCGATTCGGGACGGCGGAGTGCAAAGAGCTTGAATTCAAGGGTGAGGATGGGCCAGATCCTGTCGCCTACCAGGCCGACATAGAAGGCGCGAAATGCTGCGAAGCTCTCCTGCCTGCTTTTGCATTTTTGCAGACTGAGGAACAACCGCTCGACATAGGCCCTGGTGCGGTGCTCGTAGAGCACGAGGAAGAGATCCTCTTTGCTCTTGAAGTGGTTGTAAACGGCACCTTTGCTTCTGCCTGCGGTGGCGGCAATTTCGTCCAGCTGGGCGTTTTCGTATCCGTCCCGAACGAAGACCGTTTCAGCGGCGTCGAGAAGACGTGCCTGGGTTTCCTGGGTTCGAATTTGTTGTTTACCTGGCGATTCCATAGACGACTTCCCTCATTTTTACATGGACGACGGTTTCGGTGTTGACAACAAACTGACTGGTCGGTATGTTTTAAGTATGACACAAGTTTTGGATCAGGCAGAGCTCTCGGTGGTGCGCGGCGAGAAGAAGACCTCGCGATTTTTGATCGCGGGATTTGCCGTTTTGCTGGTTGTTGGAGCGGTGACGGGATGGGCGGTTTATTCGCAGGGCTATGAAACGACCGACGACGCCCAGGTGGATGGTCACCTGAACGTAGTGAGTTCGCGGATTTCGGGTACGACTGCCACGGTGTATGTAACGGATAACCAAACGGTGGAGGCTGGTCAGTTGCTGGTGGATCTTGACCCCAGCGAGCAAAAGGTCGCGTATGCCCAGGCGAAGGCTGAATATGACCAGGCAGTGGCACAGTTGAACGCGCAACGGCCTTCGGTTGGCATGGCGGTGGCAGACAATGCGGCAGCAGCGATTACTGGGGATGTCCAAGTGGCGCAGGCCAAGTCAGGCTATGCAGCGGCTTCCCAGGATCTGACGAGTGCGCTGGCAAAGGTGGCGGAAGCCGAGGCGATTCGGTCGCGCGATGATGCAGGGCTCCTGCGCAATGAACAGCTTTTTCAGGCTGGCACGATTTCGCGGCAGGACTATGACCGGGCGGTCGCGTCTGCTCACGCAGCCGACGCGAATGTGGATGCTGCGCGAGCGAATGTGGCTTCGTCGGAGAAGCTTGTGGAGCAGCGGAAGGCCGAGATTCAAGCGCAGACGGCCCGGCGTGAGCAAACAACGCGAACCGCGCCAGGCCAGATCTCGATTCGGGAAGCAAATCTGGCGACGGCGCAGGCAAATGTCGAGGCTGCGGCGGCGCAATTGAGCCGCGCAGAACTGAACCTGAGCTTTTGTCACATTGTTTCACCGGTGCGTGGAATTGTGACGCAGCGGAGCGCTGAGCTTGGCAATCGGGTGAGCGAGGCGCAACCGCTGATGATGATCGTTGCAACCGGGGACACGTGGGTGACGGCGAACTTCAAGGAGACGCAACTGGCGAGGATGTACCCTGGGCGTCGCGCGAAGATTCATGTGGATGCATTGAAACAGGACTTTGAAGGCACGGTCGAGAGCATTCCCGCGATTACAGGCTCCCGGAGCAGTATTCTTCCGCCTGAGAACGCGACCGGCAACTACATCAAAGTGGTGCAGCGAATGCCGGTGCGCATACGACTGAATGCGAATCAGGAGGGCGTGGCGCGGCTGCGGCCGGGAATGTCGATTGAGGCAACGGTATGGGTCAGGTGATAGCGGCTCCGGCGCGCTTTAACCCGTGGGTGATCGCGATGACGGTGACTCTGGCGACGTTTATGGAGGTGCTGGATACCTCGATTGCCAATGTCGCCCTGCCGCATATTGCAGGGAGTCTGGGGGCGACAGGGGATGAGAGCACATGGGTGCAGACCAGCTACCTTGTGGCAAACGCGATCATTCTTCCGATGAGCGGGTGGCTTTCAACGCGGATTGGACGCAAGCGGTTTTATATGGCCTGCGTAGTTCTGTTTACGCTGAGTTCGATGCTTTGCGGTATGGCAACGAGTTTGCCGATGCTGATCATGTTTCGCGTGATGCAGGGGCTGGGGGGCGGTGGGCTGGGGCCGAGCGAGCAGGCGATACTCGCTGATACTTTCACGCCGGCGCAGCGAAACATGGGCTTTGCCATCTATGGAATGGCGATTGTGGTGGCCCCGGCTATTGGTCCGACACTGGGGGGATGGATCACGGAGAACTTTAGTTGGCACTGGATCTTTTTCATCAACGTGCCTATCGGGATTATTTCTCTGATCCTGACCCAACGGGTGGTGCATGACCCCCCGCATGTGATTGAGGCGAAGGAGAAGCAGGGCGAAAAAACCGACTACTTTGGCATTGTCAGCATTGTTCTGGGAGTTGGGTTTTTGCAATATGTGCTGGATAAGGGCGAACAGCTTGAGTGGTTTGATTCGGGAGTGATCTGCGCGTTTGCGGCTCTTTCAGCGACTGCGCTGATTGCGATGGTGTGGCGAGAATGGACGTTTGAGCACCCGATCATCCAGCTTCGGCTGCTGAAGAACCGCAACTTCGCTACCTCGACCCTTTCGAATTTCGTTCTTGGAGTGGTGTTGAACGGTTCGATGATTCTGATTCCGCAGTTTCTTCAGTTGCAGCTTGGGTATTCGGCGCAGCAGGCGGGGATGGCGTTGTCGCCGGCGGGGATTGCGCTTGCGCTTCTTATGCCGGTAGCGGGACTTCTTGCGATGAAGTTTGACCCGAGGAAGGTGATCGCTCTGGGCTTTCTGCTGACATCGGTGAGCATGTTCTGGATGATGCGCATCTCACTGTATGTTGACTTTACGACGGTGGTGTGGATGCGGGTATTCCAGGTGGTCGGCATTCCGCTAATCTTCATTCCGATCAGCACGCTTGCTTATGTGGGTATGCGGCAGCAGGACAATAACCAGGTTTCAGGCATCAGCAACTTTGTGCGGAATCTTGGCGGGGCGATTGGTGTGTCTTTCCTGGTTTCGTACCTGACTCGTCATCGGCAGATCAGTCGAGTTGACCTGGCTGCGCATCTTCATCGTGGCAATGTGTTCTTTGACCGATTCCTTGCGGGGCTGCGACAATCCGCAAGTAGCACCGGAATCAGTTCGGCAAACGCGGGCCAACACTCGCTGGCACAATTGCAGCAAATGGTTGATGCGCAGGCAAGCGTCCTGGCCTTTATCAGTGCGTTTTTTGTGCTGGGAGTGATTGTTGCATTCCTGGTTCCCCTTCCCTTTTTGATGAAACGACCTTCAACCGCGGACATGACCGCAGGACAGGGAATGCACTAGGCATTTTCGCCTTAACCGTGCAACGGAAGTTTCTTAACCTTCAGTTCTCTTGAAAGCGCTCCGGCGACAACCTCAATCCATCAACCCGAAAGGTGATTCCGCATGAAAAAGCTCCTTACGATTTCCTGTCTTCTCTTTGCTTCATCTGCATTCGCGGCTGGAGTACCTAGCCTTACCGGCGATTGGACGATTCACAACAGCGTTGCCGGGAATGAAAGCGACCGGGAATGCAAATTCGTTCAGACTGACAATAAAATCAGCGGCAGTTGCAAACACGAGGATAAGGAACTGCCGGTGACCGGCACTGTCGATGGCAACAAGGCTACCTGGACGTATGATGCGGATTACAACGGCACCCCGATCACCCTCACGTATACGGCGACTCTTGGTGATTCCGACAAAATCGTGGGAAGTGTGGATGTGGCTCCGTTCAATGTGACGGGTGAATTTACGGCGACTCCGTCGAAGATGGCGGCCAAGTAGAACCGGGGAGCCGATTCTGAGAGAGGCGGGCGGATATCGTACCGAAGGGCAGAGAACTCGCTGGGCGATATCCGCGGTATGGAAGGAGATGAAACATGACAAATGAATCTCGCCGGAGCGGGTTGGTTCGCCTGATCGTGCGCCTTTTGCTGGGGGCAGCACTGGTTTTTGCGGGGATATCGCACCTAACGTGGTCGCGCACGGATTTTTCGGCCCAGGTACCGACCTGGGTTCCGCTGAGCCCGGACCTGGTGGTAGTTTTGTCTGGATTTGTGGAGATATCCCTCGGCGCGGCGCTGCTGTTTTTGCATCGACAGCGGGTGCGAGTGGGGTGGATGGTAGCCGCCTTCTTCATTTTGATTTTCCCTGGGAATATTGCTCAGCTCACGAACCACCGCAATGCCTTTGGTTTGAACACCGATCTTGCGAGAACGATTCGACTGCTTTTTCAGCCGCTGCTGGTGGTCTGGGCACTGTGGTCGACGGAAGCGTGGAAGGCTTACCGGGAAAGACGGCACGACCGGTAGTGGCCTCGCAGGGAACCATGGTTGGTTGTTCTGGACCTTCCCTGAGGGTACTTTAGTTGGGACGAAAGCCGGCGCGGCGGAAAGCGACAGCGACCTCTGGATTCCTGGAAAACGTGTCCCATACGAAGCCGGTGCGGAGATTCTCAGCCATGAGGACGCTGATGCCGAGATCGATGCCGAGGACGTCTGGATTGAACCAGGAGCTTGCAGGACACAAAGCGTCACAGAAGCCGTAGCGGCGATAGGCCTGTTTGCCGAACCGCTGCCGCAAGGAGCGCTGGACGCGGAGGCACGCGGCAGGCAGGAACGGGAGAGAGCCCGCTGTAGCGCTGGGAACGACCGAGCCATCGATGCCGCCAAAGCCTGGCGGGCCACCCCATGCGGTATAGCCATGCTGTGAATCAGAGGCGCTGATACCCCAGTAGTCAGAGTCGTATGGAGCGCCAAGGCTGAGGCAGAACGCCTGATGGGCTTGAGTGGCGAGAGTGGAGTTTTGGAAATAATCGGCGAAGCGGTCGCGCTTGTTTCTGAAATCGAACCAGGCATGGCTGTACTGGTGGACGAAAAGGGGATCAGTGAAGCTGATGTAGTCGAAGCCGGCGTAGTGCATGGGTGGACGGCTCCAGGCGTCCCAGCATTCAGAAGGGATGGGATGGGTGGGTGAACCGAGGGCGAGCAGGTAAATCATCATCAGCTCGCAGTAGCGATCCCACCGGGCCTTGAGAAAGCCGCTTTTGGGAGCTCTTCCCATGGAGAAGGTTTGACCGCCGTTGAGCATCCACGGCCAGTCAACCCGCTCATAGAGGAGTGTTGCGGCACTGACGATTTCAGAGTCTCTATGGAAGTGAGCGCGTGCTGTGAGGACTCCGCACATCAAAAGGGCGGTATCGATGGAGGAGATTTCGCTGTCTGGCAGCGGCTCTCCGGTATCGGGGTCGTTGAAGTGCGAGAAGAATCCGTGCTGATGGGGCAAGGTGGTTGCGTGGTAGTTCAAGGTGCGGCGCACCTGCGACAGAACTTGCTGATGGGGTTGATAACCCCGATGGTCTGCGATACAGAGTGCGGTGAGGCCAAAGCCGGTTGCAGCGATGGAGGAGAAGCGATGCGCGTCAGGCTTACCGTCGGTGTTGGCTGCCGCGGCCCGGTCGAGTACCTGTCCGGTGGTGGGGCTGGCCTGTTCAGCGAAGTACAGACAACCGCGACGCTGCATGTCGTCGAGCAAAGCATGGTCTTGCGAAGAGAGCACGAATGAGCGGGGCCGATGACGAGAGAGAGCGGCTGCGAACGGGGGCAGTGGGGATGTGAATGAGGCTGCAGTCGAGCCTGCGAGGAGTTTCAAGGCGAGGCGCCGTTTCAAGGGACTCTCCCCACTTTGACGAGCGCGAGGCCATGCTGCGGCATTGAAATTCGTAGCTTTCCGTGGACGAGGTGTGTATGTTCGGCGGGTGCCATTGCCCCGGCCAGGCGGAGACTGGCGATTTGCGCCTGGGTGAGACTGGCGGCCGGGCGACCCATCGCGTCAAAGGCTTTGAGGACGTTGCCGTGATCCTGGTCGACGCGGAAAATCTCGACGCTGGCGTTTTCAGGGACGTTGAGCAGAGTCATTTCAATGGTTTTTTCTGGGGCCGCAGACTTACCGGGGGCGGTGTAGGCTGGGCCCTCGCCGTCGGGAGGGGCGTAGTTCCACAAGGCAAGGGCGAGGCCACCGCCGGGCAAGGTGGTCGCGAGAGCGGACTCTGAAGTGAGCGGGAGGCGGTGGTCACCGAGTTGATGCAACAACCGAAAGATATTGAGCGAGGGCTTGGGGATGCTATCGGCGGCGAGCAAGCCAAAGCCGCCATAGAAGGGAGTTCGCACGACTCCCTGCTCTTCAAAGACATCGGAAAAAGCCCAGTATGCCATGCTCTCGGTGAGGCCATCGCAGAGCCGGATGTTGTTGGCCAACCATGGGCCGAGGAAGATGGAGTCTGTGACATTTGGCTCGTTTGCGTAGCTGGCGTTGTACTCGGAGAAGATCAGCGGAATCTCAGGGTATGGCGAATGGAGTATCTGCTGATGAACGTTTTGAACCGCGCGCCAAACCATGGTTTCGCGGGGGATGGATTCGCTGGTTCCGAGGACATTGTCGGCGGTGTCATTGGCGTAGACATGGGTCGAAACGAAATCGACAGGAACGTGGCTGGCTTTGGCGTGGGCGAGAAACGGTGTTACCCATGCCGCCTGAGCGGTTGCGGGCCCACCGACCTGAATTCTGTTGGAGACCATCTTCAGGGCCTGGGCGGTGTGGTCGTAAAGTTCGAAATAGGTTGCCTGCTTTGGGTTTCCTGCCCAGAAGTCGATGTTTGGTTCGTTCCACACTTCAAACTTCCAGGCGGCCACTTCTTCGATGCCGTAGCGGGCGATAAGGTGAGAAGCAAAGGCCGAGATCATGGCATCCCATGCGGCGTAGTCTTTTGGCGGCGAGACATTTTGCTTGTACCAGAAGGCGTGCAGGGCGGCGGGGTCTGAGGCCATCTTTCTGGGCATGAAACTTAATTCGACAAAGGGCCTGACCCCGAGAGCCAGCAGGCCATCGTAAATCTGGTCGACGTAGGAGAAGTTGTACGCGGAGGCATCGTTGGCGGCCTGGGCTGCCAGGCCGGGGTTTTGCGTTTTGCGGTCTGGATCGTAGAGACCGACCTCATCCATCAGGATTCCATGGAAGCGGACGGATTTGAAGTCGGTGGCTTGCTTGACGGTGCGCAGATCGTTGCGATAGCTCTCGCGAAGGGAGAGAATTGCGCGACCTGAGCCGAAGGTCTGCTCCCAGAAATGAGGAAAAGGCGTGGATTTTGCCTTGGCGTCGATGAGGATGTGCTCGGCAGCGTCAGGAGCTGCCTGCGCGGCCTGCATTTGTCTTGCGGTGAAGAGGCCGGAAGCGAGAACTGCAATGCAGACGAGGATGACGCGGCAAGACGAGGTGCGCATGAGTTTGAACTCCACGGACTCAGCGAAATATCTGAAGGAAGCAGCGGCGGCAGATTGACTGTCGCCGCTGTTGAGTAGAGTATCCCAATCCGATCGTTAGAAGCTGATGCGGGCGTTGATTTCAATCACTCTTCCGGCGGTTGAGGAAGCTGGTTTCTGGAATGTGGACTGGCCTGGTACGACGGTTGCGAACCTGGCGCAGCCCGCTGCCGGGCAGGCGGTGGTGGTGGTGCTTCCCCCATCGAGTTGAGTTGCGGCGGTATTGAAGGTGAAGGGGGTGTAGTTGAGCGAGTTGAAGACATTGAATGCCTGAAACTGGACGCGGAGAACACCCTCTTCGCCGACGAGTTTGTGGAGGCGGATTTCTTTCCCGAGGCTTGCATCGATCTGCTGGTAGCAGGGGCCGCGGAAGGAGTTGCGTCCGATTCCCGGCGGATAGCCGGTGGTGTTGTCAACCACGCCCAGACCAAAGATGCCTTTCACCGACGTTCCATTGCGAAAAGCGCTTGCGTCGCAGGTAGGGCTGTAGGAGCCGGTATAGGAGGTAGGCCGCACCGGACTGATGGTGTTGGTATTGGCGACGGTTCTCAGGCCGTTGATCTGGTAAGTGACTGGCGTCCAGGGGAAGCCTGTATGGGCGGTGAAGATACCGTTGATCTGCCATCCATTGAGAGCTGCGCGACCGATCCAGGAGGCGCCATGGTAGTAGGACAAATCCCAGGTTCCGAGGGCGGTGACGCGATGCTTGACGTCGAAGTCGGACGGCCCCAGTTCGGTTGCGTTGCTTTGCGGATAGGTCTGATTGGCGCTTCCGTTTGCGCCGTCGCCACTGGATACCTGATCTTCAGCTTTTGACCAGGTGTAGGTCGCGTCCAGGGACAAGCCGCGGTTGTAGTGTTTGGTGGCATGGACGTTGAGCGCGTTGTAGTACTGGTTTGAATCGGAGTGGGCAATGTAAAGCGCATAGAACGGGGTGTTCTTTGTGCTGGGCCCGGTGCCGACGTTGTTGGGCGAGATGAAGTTCTGGTTGACGAGCCTGGCGTAATGGCGACCGGTACTGCCCTGAAATCCTACGCTGAGCACGAACTGGTGCCCGAGATCCTGCTGAATCTCTGCGGAGAAGAGGTAGCTGTAGGGATTTTTGAGATTTGGTTCGGCTCCATAGCCCTCGACAGTGGCTCCATTTGCAGGCAGTCCATTGGCATTGATTGCGGTTTTCAGCGCTGGATTGGGCGCGTAACTTCCGGGTGCGGCGCTGGAGCCGAGGCCGTATTGAATCTGGCCGTTTGCGAAGGGTGTGCCAAAGTCAGTGGCAGCAGTACCGCAACACAGGCCGTAGTTAAAGATGCCGGGGCCGTCTTCAATTGCCGGATCGAAGAGTACGTCGTCGTAGCGGTTGTAGGCGAGGGCGAATCCACCACGGAAGACGGTCTTTTGGCGGAGCATGGCTGGTGCGTAAGCGAATCCGACCTTGGGTCCAAAGTTGCCAAACTGCGAGTTATAGAGGTGGTTGTGCGGCAGGAGTCGGGCATCTACGAGTTCGCTGCCGGGGGTTTTGCCAAGTGCCGGGTAATTGAGGCGCATGCCCTTGTTGTAGAGCGGCTCGAAGTACTCCCAGCGCAGGCCCATATTGAGAGTGAGAGCCGAGGTCGCCTTCCAATCGTGCTGTACAAAGAGGCTGTAGTAGTGGTCATGCAGGTAGCGGGCTGAGTTTGCGGCTCCGCCGGTGGCGGGATTTGCGTAGACGCCCTCATAGATTGGCGTGTCGTTGGCGAAGTTCCACTGGCCGGCAAAAGCATAGGTTGGCCGGGAGCCGCCTAACTGGTTGGTGTTGTCCTGTTCGAGGCGCCCTTCAAAGCCCAGCTTGAGGGTGTGTGCGCCGAAGACGCTGGTCACGGTATCGCGGACTTCGTACTGATTTTCTGCGAAGATCGCGGGGGTGGTGGTTCCAAAACCAATGCCGTACTGAACATCGTTGGTTCCGTTGAATCGCTCGTTCTGGATATTGATGAAGGGGACCCCGAAGTTGGAACCACCGGCGATTCCGTCCTGGATGCCGTTCTCATAAAACCGGGTGAAGTTGGACCGAAATTCGTTGAGCAACCTGGGCCCGAAAGTGTGGAGAAAGATAAAGGTCGCCGCAGTGTTTGCAGGATTGAAGCGAACATCCTGGTTGGGACGATCCTGCTGGCCCTGTGTCGCGTTGAAAAGCTTGGTGTAGTAGTAAGTCGCAGCAATCTGGTCACGGCTGGTGAGGTAAAAATCACCGCGTCCGTTGAATTGCTTTCCGGTTGCTGCTCCGGGGGCGGAGGTCTGTACATACTGCACGTCCGGGATGCCGTCGAGTCCACCGCCTAACTGGGCCAACCCGAGCGGCACGTAGGTGCCGGCGGTGCCATAAGGCGAGCCAATATCAAGGCCGCCGGGCAGCACGGTGCACTGGTCGCCAAGGTTCTGCGGTGCAGTGCAGCTTTGGGTGAGAACTGAGCGGACGCGGGGGAGGCCGCCTTTTGCATTGACGATGGCATCTGCGATGCTGTTGGGGCGTGCGGAGTGGATCAGGGCTCGGTACTCCGCGGTGTCAATGTATTGACTGCTGTAGCTTTGGTTGGTGAGGTTGAAGTGTTCAAAGGAGAAGAAACCGAAGAGCTTGTCTTTGCGGATTGGACCACCGATTGAACCGGCGAAATCGCGGTTTTTGGTTTGCACACGCACTGGGAGCTGCCCGCTGGGACCGCCATATTTGTTGAACGCATTGAGCCCCGGCTCGTCGTAAAGAAAGTTCACGCCTCCGTGAAGCGAGTTTGAGCCGCTCTTGGTGACGGTGCGAATCTGGGCCCCGGTATTGCGCCCGTCTTCTGCAGAAAACGACGTGGATGTGACATTGATTGAACCAATGGCCTCGATATTTGGCGTGACGACGGCAGCGCCACCGTAGCCGAGTGAGTTTACGTTCACGCCATCGAGCAGGAAGTTGTTGTCGCTGATGCGCTGGCCTGCGGCAGAGATCTGCACGGCATTCTCAGCCTGCGCAATGCCGAAATTGGAGCCACCGGGGCCGACGCTGTTGGGTAGGAATACGGCTCCACCGTTGCTGCCGCGCGCGCCGTCGCCGGTAATGCCGGGTGCTGTACGAAGCAGATTGTAGGGATCACGGCCGTACGTGGGTACTTTTTCGAATTGCTCGCTGGTGATGACCGAGCTCAGGTTCGCGTCAGAGACCTGAAGGATGGTGGAGTCGTTGGCGCTGACGGTGACCGTCTCAGTGGAGCCGCCGGGCACAATGGTTACGTCAAAGTTTCGGGGGGTGTTCTGCACAATGACGATGGATTGATAGGTGCCGTTTTTGAAGCCGTTTGCTGCGACGAGGAGGTCGTAGGTGCCCTCACCGATGGAGGGGAACTGGTAGACGCCTGACGCGGAGGTGGTTCGTACGAGGCTTTGCTGGGTTCCCTGGTTAGTGAGAGTGACGGTAGCATTTGGGATGACTCCGCCGGTCGAGTCGCTGACTGTGCCGGTGAGGCTTGAGCTGAACTGCGCAAAGAGTGGCAAGCTAGCCGTTGCCAGGATTGCGCCGACCAGGAAAGCGAATACGGTCGAGGATATTCTTTTGGTCTTCATAGAGTCTCCAATGAGTGATCTGGGCGGCAGGCATGTCTTGCCTGCTCGGATATGTGGGGACCGATGAGGAGAATCGGGCCAGAAACTGGTTGGTGAGTCAACGGAGTTCTCGCGCGGTGTCTTGCGCGGAAAACACTTTGCGCTTCACGGTACGCGCATGGGAGCTATCAACATTGGTCAGAATCGCTCAACTAGAGTGTGGTGGGGCTGATTGCGGGAGGGTTGTGGCTTGCTTCGATGGAGCTGGTGGATGCCGTGGATGGAGGCGGAGGGAATCTTCGGTGTTTGCTGGTACTACCCGAACCGGCTGACCCGTAGAATGGAAGAGAATCCCGCAGCGCGCCTGCTGAAACTTTGAGGTTTGCATAATCATGTCTGTCATTCTTGAAACCCTGCCCCTTGGCCAGAAGGTGGGCATTGCCTTCTCTGGCGGGCTAGACACCAGCGCGGCGCTTCACTGGATGAAGCAGAAAGGCGCGATCCCATACGCCTATACCGCTAATCTTGGTCAACCTGATGAAGCTGATTACGATGAGATTCCGCGCAAGGCGCTGGAGTATGGCGCTGAAAAGGCACGGCTTATCGACTGCCGTGGGCCGCTGGTCCGCGAAGGCATTGCGGCGCTGCAGGCTGGCGCATTCCACATCACGACTTCGGGGGTTACCTATTTCAATACGACACCGATTGGCCGCGCGGTGACAGGCACCATGCTGGTGACGGCGATGAAGGAAGACGACGTCAACATCTGGGGAGACGGCTCGACCTTCAAAGGGAATGACATTGAACGCTTTTACCGCTACGGCCTGCTGGTGAACCCTGACCTGAAGGTATACAAGCCGTGGCTCGACGATGCTTTCATTGACGAACTAGGCGGCCGAGCCGAGATGTCGGCGTTTATGCAGCGCGCTGGCTTCGCCTACAAAATGTCTTCTGAGAAGGCGTATTCGACCGACTCGAACATTCTTGGCGCAACGCACGAAGCGAAGGACCTCGAACTGCTTTCAAGCAGCATGAAGATTGTTGTCCCAATCATGGGCGCTGCCTTCTGGCGAGACGATGTCGAGGTCAAGCGCGAAGAGATCACGGTCCGGTTTGAAGAAGGCTTTCCGACAGCGCTCAACGGCAAGGAGATGGCCGACCCGGTTGAATTGTTGCTTGAAGCCAACAGGATTGGCGGGCGACACGGGCTCGGGATGAGCGATCAGATTGAAAACCGCATTATCGAGGCGAAGAGCCGCGGTGTCTACGAGGCGCCGGGGCTTGCACTTCTGTTCATTGCCTATGAGCGCCTCATTACCGGTATTCACAACGAGGACACGATTGAACAGTACCGCGAAAGTGGGCGCAAACTTGGGCGCTTGCTGTATCAGGGCCGCTGGTTTGATCCTCAGGCGATCATGCTGCGCGAGGCTGCGCAACGTTGGGTTGCAAAACCAGTGACTGGCGAAGTAACACTTGAGCTTCGCCGGGGGAATGACTACTCGATTCTGAATACGGATTCGCCCAACTTAACGTTCAAGCCGGAGCGGCTGACGATGGAGAAGGGTGAATCTACATTCTCGCCGCGTGATCGTATAGGCCAGCTCACGATGCGCAACCTTGACATCACAGATACTCGCGCCAAACTTATCACCTACGCCGAGACCGGCCTGCTCAAGCTGAGCAAAGGCTCTGAGATGCCGCAACTGAGCGTTGGGGGTGAAAAGGCTTAATCGAATGGCGAAAACCCGGAGACAGGAAGGCTGGTTTTCCTCAAAATGGGGGGTACGCCTGTTTTAGGTTTAACTCTCTTTTATGTATTGGTTCGGTGCGTTTTTAGTGCTTTTTTGATATGTTTTTGTGCGCTTTTGGGTGGTTTCTTGGTGGTTGCCTGCCTGGTGTACGGATTTATTTCGAGTGTGCGCGGAGATGGGTTGATTCTCGGCGAGGGAGTTAGCGGTTTGCGGGGGATTTGGAAACCCAGGTCTCGAACGAGTGGCTCGGTGCACCCGCACTTGTGACCTGAAGTCAGATTGCCGTCAGAACACTAAGTTTGGATTTTGAGAGGATTGGAGGCGCGGGTCGGGATCGAACCTGCCGGGCGCTTTTAGAATCTATAGCTTATAGATTGCAAAGGCCGATGATCCCGACCATTCCGCCTGTCCCGGAGGCCCGTGACACAAAATTGACACAAAAAACGGGTGCCTACGTCAGTCCGGACTAAGGCTGATGCACAGCATACAGCGGACGAAGATCTATCTCCGTACTTTCACCAGCCTGTCGGCGACGTACCGCTCCAGCGTCCTTTGTGGGATTCGTAGCACTCGCTTTTGTCGAAGGTGCATGCCGCCCGATGTGCCAATGTCAACGACACCAGGTAAGGAGCCGAACTGCTTCAAGATGGTGTCATCGCTAACCGACAAGAATGCGGCAACCTCAGAAACAGTGAGCATCCGAGGCAGCACGTTATTTGCCGCGCTCATTCCTCCGGCCCTAACGGGCGCGCTCCGGCTGATGGAGGGCATCCCTGCGGCCTCGCCGACGACCATGAGTTTCTCATCTTCACG
>JANYDG010000024.1 GCA_025359885.1 Acidobacteriota bacterium | reverse complement strand
GTTGGCAATGGGCTTGCCGATTGGAACTGCCCCGGAGGCCAGACTCTCCAGCGTGATGGTGTGGCAGCAGGTGAAGGTGGTGTTCTCAGTTGGCCCATAACCGTTGATGAGCTTGAGGTGAGGCATCGATTCGCAAACCTTGCGGGTGTGCGCGACAGAGAGGACATCTCCGCCG
Source organism: Acidobacteriota bacterium (assembly GCA_025359885.1). Classification (GTDB taxonomy): domain Bacteria; phylum Acidobacteriota; class Terriglobia; order Terriglobales; family Acidobacteriaceae; genus Acidicapsa. The sequence continues at coordinate 87,271 of JANYDG010000024.1, read as the reverse complement.
GCGAGAAGCTGGCGCAAGGGGCGAAGAATCTCCAGATGTTCGGTTGCAATGAGGTGGAAGAGCGCTGCAGTCAGCCACATCGTGGTGACTTCGTGGGTCGCAACGAGGCGGCCGATTTCCTCGGGAGTGACACGGTCTGTCGGTCCGAGGACGAGCTTACCCCCATTGAGAAGTGCTCCCCAAATTTCAAATGTGGCTGCATCGAAAGAAATGGGCGCGAGCTGCAGGAAGACTTCGTCAGCGGAGAAGCTGGCGAAAGTGTTGTTTTTAACCAGCCGAAGGACGGCTTGATGAGGAACGAGAACACCCTTGGGGTTGCCCGTGGAGCCCGACGTATACATGACGTAGGCGAGATGGCTGGGCTTGTGGAGATGCCTGGGGTCGATTTCAAGATTGTGCGTCGATTCCAGAGCAACGACGGGCCAGTCCTGGTCTAAAACGAGGATGTTGGTGCTCAAGGGCGGGAGTTCTGCTGCAATGGAGCGCTGCGTGAGCAGGGCCTTGGCGGCTGAATCCTGAATCAGAAACGAGAGCCGCGAAGACGGATAGCTGGGATCAACGGGGACATAAGCGCCGCCCGCCTTGAGGATTGCGATCAGGCATACGATGACTTCGAGGGAGCGATTGAGGCAAACCGCGACCCGGTCTCCGGGAGCTATGCCCGATTTCTGCAGGTAGTAGGCGAGCTGATTGGCCTTTTCATTGAGGTCGGCATAGGTGAATGAGGCGTTGGCCCCAACCAGTGCGATGGCCGTCGGTGTGCGGTCTACCTGCTGCTCAAATACCTGGTGAATCGGAAGTTCGCGAGGGTAGCTTCGGTCGGTCGCATTCCAGGTGACGAGGATCTGTTCCAGCTGGTCTTGTGTGAGGAGAGAGACCTGTGCAGCGGGCTGCTCTGCGTCGGCAACAAATCCCTGGAGGATGGCATTCAAGTGCCCGAACCAGCGATCAATCGTGGCTTCTTCGAAGAGGCCGGTGTTGTAGTCGCAATCCAATCTAAGCTCAGAGCCGCGGTCGATGAAGTTGAAAAAGAGGTCCATGTTGACGTGGGTCTTGGGGTTGGCGGTCAGGTCGACGGTGAGCTGATCGAATTTGAGCCCGGCACCGACCTGCTCCACGTTGAATTGCACTTCGACGAGCTGGAGACGGGCGGGGTCGCTGGGAATCTTCAGTTTTCGCAACAGGGTGCCGTAGGTGTAGCTCTGATGATCCTGGGCGTCGAGCAGAGTTTTGCGCGTTTGCTTGAGAAACTGCGAGAAGGTCTGGTTGGTCGCAAGTTGGCTGCGGATGGGAAGGAAATTGACGCAGTGACCGACGAGCGCGCCGCCATTTTCCAGTTGAGCCTGCCCGGCGACGGGAATGCCGATGACCACATCATCCTGCTGGGCCAGGCGATGGATGAGCAACGCGAAGCCCGAAAGCAGTGTGGCAAAGAGGGTGCTGCCTTGCTTTGCGCCGGCTTTGCGCACTGCCTTGAGGACATCAGGCGGGAAGACGAAGCTTCGGGTGGCCCCCGCGTTTTCGCGGAGTGCGGGGCGGGGGTGGTCGGTGGGAAGCTGGAGCGGGTTGGGCAAGACTTGGAACTGACTTAGCCAGAACGTCTCGATGGTGGAGCGGTCAGCGGAGTTCAACTGGCCGTGCTGCTGGCTGGCATACTCGCTGAAGGCGGTAGGCGCATCCAGAGTGGCCGATTTGCCGGCAACGGCGGCGTTGTACAATTCGCTGAGTTCGCTATAGAGGACGTTGGTCGACCAGCCATCAAAGATGACATGGTGCGCGGTCAGGACCAGGATGTGGTCCTGCTCGGCGAGGCGAATCAGCCGTGTGCGGAAGAGGGGACCGTCAGCAAGAAGGAACGGGGTCGAGGCTTCCTGATGCAGGATTTCGCTGCGGCGGGTCTGCTTTTCCGCGTCGGCGAGGGTGCTGAGGTCGTCGATCTGAAGGTTCAAAGCGGTGGTGGCGGCGACGTGGACGGTTTCGCCGTCTGCATCGATGGTCGAGCGCAGGGCTTCATGGCGGCGAATGAGCGTTTGGAGGCTTTCCTCCAGGGCATGCTGGTTCAACTCACCTTTCAGAACGAGTGATGTGGACTCATTGAAGGCGCAGTTGGCTTCGTCGCCGAGCTGTGTGCCGAGGAAGATTTCGCGCTGCTGCTCGGTGATCGGATAGTCGCGAGCGACGGGCTCCAGCTCAACCTGCGGCTGAAACTGAGTCTGAGACTGAGTCTGAGACAGGCTGGCGACGGCGGCTACAGGTGCTTCGAGCTGAGGTACGGAGGAAGGAAGTACCTGCCCGGCGCGCATCATTTCAAGGCCTGCACGGAAGGCGGCACGGACCTGGTCGAGGTCAGCCTCGGTGTGAGCGGTCGTCAGGAAGCAGGGGAAGCCCTCCTGAATATGAATTCCGAGGGCGCGCAGGTGGAAGTGCAGCATCCGGGCGAGCTTGGGGTCAGTAGGCACGGCGAGGTAGAACCACGACGAAAAGGTTTCGGCCTGCGAAGGGTAGTGAAACTCGGTGAAGAGATCATTGAGATCTTTGACCAGGGAAGCGGTCTTTGCTGCGAGATCGGTTTGCAGGCTATGACCAGACTCTTTGAGGTGCAGGAGGCTGGCGCGCACGGCGGCCATGGCCAACGGGTGGCGCATGAAGGTGCCCGCGTAGAAAGTGACGCCGACCTGAGGGAAGGAGTCATCGCCAAATTTCCATTGGCCGCCGTCGAGGGCATCCATAAAAGCAGGCGTTCCGGCGAGAATGCCCATGGGCATGCCTCCGGCCACAACTTTGCCGTAGGTTGCGAGGTCGGCCTTGATGCCGTAGACGGCCTGCATGCCGCCGATGTGGGTGCGGAAGCCGGTGACGACCTCGTCAAAGATGAGGGCGGAGCCAGAATTTTCGGTGATGGAGCGCACTTCGCGGAGGAACTCGACGGGGCGCAGCTCGGGGTGACGGCTCTGGACCGGTTCGACCAGCACGGCTGCGATTTCGTCAGCCCGCTGGCGGATGATTTCGAGCGCCTCGGGGGTTCCGAAGTCGAGCACAAGGATGTTGGCAACGCTTTCGCGAGGAATGCCGGGGGCGACGGGCATGGAACGCTGATTTCCAACTGACTTGACCAGGACCTCGTCAAAGCTGCCGTGGTAATCCCCCGAGAAGAGTACGACGAGGTTGCGCCCGGTGACTGTGCGGGCCAGGCGCATGGCACCCATGACCGCTTCTGAACCGGTATTGCAGAAGGTGACGCGCTCCATGCCGGTGAATTCGCGGATCAATTCGGAGCATTCGCCGACCAGCTCAGTCTGCGGGCCAATGGGAAAACCGAGTTCGAGCTGGGCACGCAGGGCATCGACGATAAAGTCAGGGGAATGGCCGTAGAGGATTGCGCCGTAACCATTGAGGATGTCGATGTAGCGGTTGCCGTCCTTATCCCAGAGGTATGCTCCTTTGGCGCGCTCGACGACGATGGGGTAGACGAGTTCCTTCAACTGGGCATTGAAACCGGAGACGACGCGGCCGTCCGCGAAAACACTGCGAAACTGCTGCGTAAAGGACTTCGATCCGCCCGTCTTTTCGTTGTAGACGCGGATGAACTCCTGCAGGTAGGCCTCCAGAGCAGGATTGAGGCCGCCCGATTCGCCACGGACGAGAGGCTTGAAGGGCGTGAATGCGGCCTTTGCAGGCTTGGCTTCAGTGGAAGCTGCCGGTGTCGTTGATCTGGCCAGGGCGGGAACTGGTGTTGCGGCAGGCGCCTGCACCGGTGCAGACTGGGTAGATTTTGCGGGGGCTGAAGCGGCGACTGTGCCCGTTTGCTGGCCGCGCAGAATCTCCAATTGCTGCTGGATCAGACCGGTCACGGCCTGGAGCTGGCTGGCAAAGAGTCCCTCGTAGGACCCGGAGAGTGCGGTCGAAGAGGCGAAAGAGGGAAGGGCCACGGCTGAAGGAAGCGCGGCGGAGGGAAGCGCGGCGGAGGGAGTCGCAGTCGCCGGGGCTGGAGAAGCAGTCTGGGGCGCGGCGGCCTTTGCAGGCTGCAGACTGGGCGCAACGGTCGCCTCCAGGTGTTCGGCCAGCGAGGCGAGAGTCGGGTAGCTCTCCATAATCTGACGGAAGGTGAGCTTGACCTTGTATTTGCTCTGGATGCCCTGTGTGAGCTGGGTAAGGAAGAGGGAGTCAAAGCCCAGTTCAAGAAACGATGCGTCGGCCTCGGCGTCGGCCAGGTCGGTGCCGGAGAGGTCGGTAATGAGCGCCTTAAGATCGTTCAGCATTGCAGCGTCATCGGTAGGAAGTAGGGCAGTGGCCATGAGAGTGTCCTCGACTGGTACGGGGGGAATGGATGTCTCCGTTGACACAGAAAGAGTTTGCGAGACGGGCTGAATTGAAGTTTGCTGCGGAAAAGGGGTGACTTCTCCTGCCTGGGCAGGTTCAATCCAGTGGCGCTTGCGGTCAAAGGGATAAGTGGGCAGCAGCATGCGCCGACGCCGCGAGCCGGTATGGAAACTTTGCCAATCGGGCTGGACGCCAGCAGTCCAGAGCTTGCCGAGCGCTGACAGAATGGCAGTGTCGTCGGCGATACCGTCTTTGGCAGATGCAAGTGAGGCAAAGATGAGCGGACTGTTTGCGCTGACTCCAGTCTTCTCCAGGACGGTCTGGCGCATCATTTGAACCAGGGTTTCTGCAGGGCCTACCTCGAGGAGGATCGTTTCAGGGGTGAGGGCGACGGTCTCGACTGCATCGGCAAAGCGGACGGTGCGACGTAGGTGGCTGGTCCAGTAGTCCGGCCTGGCAACCTCTTCGGCGGTCACCCATTTCCCGGTGAGTGAAGAAGCATAAGGAATCGATGGCGCGTGGAAGGTCGCCTGGCGCACGTGAGAGGCGAACTCATCTAACATCGGGTCGAGCATGCGGCTGTGAAATGCATGCGAAGTCGCTAGCTTGCGATGGAGTATTTTCCTGGCATCCAATTGCGGGATGAAAAGGTCGATGGCTGCATCCGTCCCGGAAACGACGCAAAGTTTGGGGCTGTTGACTGCAGCGATATCGAGTTCTGCACCGGTGGACTTGAGGAGGGTTGTCACGGTTTCTTCCGGGGCTCGAACCGCCAGCATGGAGCCTTTGGGGAGAGCTTGCATCAGGCGGCAGCGGGCGGTGATGAGGGTGAGCGCGTCATCGAGAGAAAGAACTCCAGACAAACATGCGGCTACATATTCGCCAACGCTGTGCCCTACCATTGCGGTTGGCGTGATGCCCCAGGAAAGCCATAGCTGGGCCATCGCGTATTCGATGCTGAAGATGGCGGGCTGGGCATACAGGGTCTGGTTCAGCGTGTCTATCGCCTCGGTGGAGGATTCAGTGGGGAATACAACAGTGAGCAGACTCTTGCCCAGCAAGGGAAGTAATATGCTGTCGCATGCATCAAAATGTTTACGGAAAACCGGCTGGGTTTCGTAAAGCTGCCGCCCCATGCCTATGGACTGCACGCCCTGCCCTGGAAAACAGAAGACCAGGCGGGGATTTTCAAACGGCTTGTCATTTTGAATCAGGCTTCGCGCAGTCAGTTGCGCCGCCTCGGCGTTGCTAGCGACCACGGATGCCCGGCGCAAAGGGTGTGAACTACGCCCGATCTGCAGGGTGTACGCAGCATCGGCAGTATTTGTGTCTGAATGAAGGGCGAAATGCTGACTCAACGCCTCTGCGATGTTCAAGAGCGCGGTCGGTGTCTTGGCTGACCAAAGGAGCAGCTGCGGAGCGGTGGTGGCGTCACTGGCTGTCGTCACGGGCGGTTCTTCTACGATCAGGTGGGCGTTGGTGCCGCCGACGCCAAAGGCGCTCACGCCCGCTCGCAGTGGTTGGCCCGGTGTCTGCCAGGGCCGCGGCTTCGGGTCGACAAAGAATGGAGAATCAGCGAGTTCGAGATGGGGATTTGGCTGGTTGAAGTGCAGGAGTCCGGGGATGGTCCTGTTCTGGATTTGCAGGACAGTCTTAATCAGACCGGTGGCACCGGCGGCGACATCAAGATGGCCAACATTTGCCTTGGCCGTTCCGAGAGAGCAGAACTGCCTGGCGTCAGTTGTGGACCGGAAAGCGCGCGTTAGAGCGGCGACTTCAATGGGGTCCCCTAGCGGGGTGCCGGTTCCGTGGGCCTCAAGATAGCTGATGGATTGAGCGGAGACGCCAGCCATTTTCTGCGCCTTTGCGATGACCTGGGCCTGGCCTTCGACGCTCGGAGCGGTGTATCCAATTTTCATTGCCCCATCGTTATTGACGGCAAAGCCGCGAATGACAGCCAGCACCTGGTCGCCATCCGCGAGTGCGTCATCGAGGCGCTTGAGCAGTAGAATTGCTGCGCCGTGCCCAAAGACTGTGCCGCTCGCTTTTTCATCGAAAGGCCGGCAGTGGCCATCGAGTGAGGCGAGGCCGCCCTCCTGGGCAACATAGCCGCGCTGCAAGGGGAAAGTAATCGAGACTGCCCCGGCCAGCGCCATGTCACAGCCTTGTGTGAGCAGGCTTTGGCAGGCCTGGGCCACAGCAACCAGCGAGGTGGAGCATGCAGATTGAACCGACATGCTCGGACCACGGAGGTTGAGTTTGTAGCTGATGCGCGTCGGCAGAAAGTCCTTGTCGTTGCCCATCATTGCTGCGTAATTGCCAACCTGATAGCTGCCGGTAAACTCTTCGACGAAGCTGCGGGAGCCTTTGTTCGGTTCGCGGGAAACATTGCGCATGAAGTAGGTATTCATGCTGCATCCAGCAAAGACGCCGACAGATTCCCTGACGTGATTCGGATCGTAGCCCGCGCGCTCCAGAACTTCCCACGCGCACTCCAGAAACACGCGATGCTGGGGATCCATGAGGGCGGCTTCCCGGGGATAGACGCCAAAAAACTCGGCATCAAAAAGATCGGGGTTTTTCAAAAGCGGGCGAGCCGCGACATAGCCTTCGTTTTGTTCTGCAAGGGCTTGTTCGCTCAGTTCCAACTCACTGTGCTTGAAGAAGGTGATGGATTCAACGCCGTCGCGCAGATTCTTCCAGAAGTCTTCAACCGACTCTGCACCGGGAAACCGCCCGGTCATACCAATAATTGCGACTGCCGAGGATGCTGGGTTGGACGAGGCATCGGGTTTTGACGCAATCGGATCCTGCCCTTGAAAGGGCTCCGATGCTGCAACTTCCTTTGCTGTCGAAGCATTCCTGAGCAGGTTCGCCTGGGAGCGGATTGTCGTGTGTTCAAAGACTGAAGCGATGGGCAGAGTACGCCCAAAGGCATTGTTCAGACGCGCCAGCAGGATGGTGGCCAGCAGGGAAGTGCCGCCAACCTCGAAGAAGTTCTCATCCATACTGATTGACGGTCCAGCCTGCGGAAATCCTAGAAGCTCTCTCCACACCTGAGAAATGGCAGCCTCAAAGCCCTGCTTTTCAAAGGCCGATTGGGACGAATGACTGCTCGTGCCGTGGGAGTCGTCCTGGACGTTTCCCTGCGGATGGAGCTGTTCCGAGTTGGCATTGCCTTCGCGATTCATTCAGCGCCCCGTTCGGTTTGAATTCTGATCTCAGTTTTGCGATGTGCATCGTTCAATCAAATGCTGGTTTTCGGCCTATCGCTTGTTTGCAAAGACCACGTTGTCGTCATCGGCGTGGCTTCGCTCCTGGGCAGTCGAAGCTTCGGAGGCTGATCGAGGATTCTTCTTGCCGGGCTTCCACCAATCCTGCAGGTTGACTCGATCGCTGCGCAGTTCAAACTCGCGGATGTCGTGCTTCAGTGCCTCTTCTGCCCGAGCTGGATGAACCTTATTCACGACTGCGGCAGCACCGGCGACACCCAATCGCTCCAGCAGACGGGCGGCGCGGGTCAACCACGCCTTCTTGGTTTTTCCGGCCTCAGAGACGAGCACAGTCACATCTGACATGCGGGCAAGGTATTCAGTCTCCGCGGAGATGAGCAACGGGGCCGCATCGATCAGGATGATGTCGTAGTCAGCGGACATACTTTTGAAGCTTTCAAGTACAAAGCCTTTGGACTGCGGAATCCGGGCTGGCAGCGAGCCGATGCCGGATTTTGTCATCTGCAAATCGGTGGAGGGTACCGGGGCTACGCCTGAATCTTTGAAGTGAATGGGGCGGCGCTGCAGTTCCGTTCCCAGAGTGACAAAAGCGACCGGCTCGGAGTTGCCCGAGGGATCGATGACCAGGGTCTTGCGGCCCAGTTTAGCGAGCATGCTCCCGAGGCTCTCGATGATCGAAGTGGTTCCTGCGCCTGAGTTCACTGCCGTGAAGACGAAAGTACGTGCACCAGCAACGCGGGCCGCGTGGTCAACTCCGGCGGCAAGGCGCAACGCACACTCGTCAAAGACCAACTGGGTGACCTCGCGGTCGTCAAGCAGCATCCCGATCGGAGCAAACCCGAGGAGTGATTCAACGTCACTGCCGTTGTAGATGTGCGGATCAAGCAGGTCCAGAATGATGGCGGAAAGAATGCCCATGATGATCGAGAGCGGAAAGATTGCGATCAACAGGGTGGTGATCTTGCTTTTTTCCGGGCCAAGGGGCGTCATCGCTGGCGAAAACAGATGCACCGAGCCTGGGGAACTGCTTTCGAGCTCCAGGTTGCTAATGCGATCGTCAACCGCCGAATAGCGCGTCTGCAGACGGTCTAATTCCGCCTGGATTTCCCCTGCCCGCTGAATTCTGGGTGAAGCGACATTGGCCTGACGGGTACCCTGGACCAGGTCGCTCTGGAGCCGGGATTCGATCATCGAAGCTGAGTTGAGGGTTGTCCGAAGTTTTTGCTCCAGGCGCGCTGCGGCCTTCTTTCGCAGGTCGGTCTGCATATCCTGCAGGGCCTTGTCGATCTGAGCGAGCTGATCTTCAGTCTGCTTGCGCACCGGATTGCTGGGTGTCAGGCCGGCAAGCTGGTCAAGCAGGACGGCTCGCTTCTGGCTTAAAGAGGTCTTGAGCGCGTTCAATCCAGGGTCGCTGGCGATGGCTTCATCTGCAGCAGCATTGAGCGCAGAGTTTGGGGCGGTGGAGTCGCCGCCTTTCAAAGCTTCCAACTGGGCCTGGGCTTGAATTTTCTGCTCATGGGCTGCAATCAGGTCAGATTGCACTTTGGCATTCTGGTCGTCGAACAGGTTGTTGCCCTTGCCATTGAAGGCTGCGACGCCGAGGGCTTTGCTGATTTGCGACTGCTCCTGCAGAAGAGAATCCATCTGATTCTGCACCCGGGTGCGCTCTTCCTTGAGGGAAGCGAGGCGATCATCGCGCCCATAAAACTCTTCGGAGCGAGCTTTGTCGAGATACACAGAGGTGACCGTATTCACGATGTCAGCGAGGTGTTCGGGGCGAGGTCCATCCAGTTCAATCTGAACCTGGTAGGTCGTTCCAATGCGGCCAATGTTGAGCGACTGCTGCAAACGCTGCACCCCGGAGTGTTCGGTTTCGCCGGGATAGAGCCAGATTCCTGGAGGCATCTTGCGGATTGCCTCCGCAAGCACGTCATAACGATTGATGGCGTGAACTGTCTGTTGGACGTATGACTCGTAGGGACGGTCGAGTTCCCGGTCTTCAGTGAGTGTTTTGATGGGAGTAGGAGAGACGTAAATCGAGCTGGCAGCAACGAAATTTGCCTTGTGACGGGCTACAAACGCCAGCCCGAGACCCAGGACCAAGAGCGCGACCATGATCGAAGTAACCGGATGCTGACGCAGGCTCTTCAGGACATTGATCCGAAACGGACTCGTCCGGGAAGCGGGACGGAGCGGATACTGCGAAGAAATGGGATTTTGCGGCTCCGGATTGTTGGTCGGCGTGATGTACATAGAGTCTGATCCTCGGAGAAGGTTGGGTGATCACTCACCGTGGTATTCGACGTTCCGGGAGTTGCGGGCTTCTCCATGTCCGCAATCCGATAAGAGAGCAGGTAGAAATCAAAATCAGCCCGCGCCCACCAGGGCCGCGAGACTGACGATGGTTGCCACAGGGCTTATCTTCTGGAGCATGTAGGTAAACTGTTCGAAGCCGCTCTTTGGAATGATGATGACGTCCCCGGAGTGGATCGTGAATTCCTGCTGTCCGGCAAGGGTCATCAGCTTCTTATAGGGCACCTTGAAGTCTTTACCCGTCGATGGTTGGATGATGCGAATACTTGGTGATCCCCCGGCTCCATCGGTCAGGCCGCCTGCCATGGCGATGATTGAAGAGAGTGTCGACTCCGGCGTAAGCGGTACATTTCCTGGTTTGGAGACGGCACCGAGTACGGAGACAAACAGTTCTTTTGGCTGCGGGACGTAAACGATGTCGTTGCGACGGAGCCGCATGTCAGCCAGTGAGTTGCCGCTCATGAGCAGCGTGCGCAATTGCACTTGAACAGCAGTGTCATTGCCGCGGAAGATGGTGCAAAGCTCCGGGATCCCCGTTCCGACATTCGTTGCAACTCCGTCTTTGCTCACGGTCGGGGAAATGAGGCCGGCCCGTCCGATCGCATCGAGCAGCGTTGGAGTTCCTTCAAAGAGAATCTCTCCCGGATGTTGAACGTAGCCTAGAACTCGTACCCGGTTTGAACTGTACTTGTCGATTTTCACGGTGACAGTCAGGTCGGTGTAGTACTTGGCCAGCGCATCGGTAATCGCCTTGCCAGCATCGGTGCGGGTCAGCTCTGCAACGTGGATCGGTCCGACGAGCGTCAGCGTAATGCGACCGTCGGGTCCAACCGTGCTTTTCCCTGCCAGCTCTGGCCGCCCAGGAAAGTCGAGCGTAATTTCGTCGCCGGGTCCGAGAGTGTACTCCTCGTTCTCTGCTGGTTCAAAACTTTCCAGAGCCTTTTGATTTCTGATGGTCAAAGCCGGATCGTTCGATGTCGGGCTGACTGCTGCGGGGATATCCGGTTGCTGGGCTGCCAGCGAGGCGCAGCCAAGCGCCAGTGTCCAGGTGATGCAGGCAGCGGCAACAGCTAAAAATCCAGGCTTCATTTCAATTCCTCCAATGACATCAACGACGATGGTACTGACCGTTTTGACTGGTAATCCGAGCTAAAGTCAAAAGCGATAATCTCACCAGGCCGCAGGCGGCCTGGCTCAATCCATGCCATCTAACTCGTAAGTATCGACTCGGAGCAGGGGAACATCAATCCCTACAATGTGTTATTCCGCTCGGTTCTTACCCACTCTGCCTTTGCGCTTGAACCGCGCAGAACGCCGGGAATCATCCACAGTTTTCGCAGCACATACAGAGGCGCAAGGACCAGCAGTTGAAGAGTTTTCAGGAAATCAGGCCCGGCCCAGGCCGCGGTCAGTACATGCGCCAGCACGACTGCCAGAGAGGCCGCCGCGTACCATCGCAGCCAGTGCATGGGAAAACAAGCTGCAAGTACCAGCGCAAAGACACCAAAGGCCAGGGGCAGGCCAGTCAAATCGCACAATGGCTCAATTAAACGAAGACGCCCGCGCAAAACCTGTTTCAGGATGGGCACAGCCCAGGCTCGGGCCGTGAGCAGACGGCCACCCTCCCATCGTGAGCGCTGAACGGCTTCGCCGGCGCGGGACTCGGGAAAGTCGGCTGAAATGACAGCCTGGTCGATATACCGCACGCGCTCACCTGCCATCACCAGGTGCAGGTGGTATTCGAGGTCTTCCACCACCGAAAATGCATCGTAGGGAATCGCTTCCAGCACTTCCCGCACGATCGCGAATCCGTTCCCGAGAATGCCTGCGGAAAGCCCGAGCCGCTCGCGGCCGCGTGGGCGAACGACGTTAAATCCACGAAAAGCCAGGGCAGCCAGCCTGGTACTGGAGCGATCAGTCGTACTCTCCATTTCGTAGCGGCATTGCAGCACTCGTGCCCCTGAGGCGAGCGCCGCCTGCACGGCTGCGACTGTATTCGCGGATACGATCGAATCTGCATCCACGACCATGACCGCGCAGCAACCTGCGCTCAGCGCATGTTGAAAGCCATGGCGCAAGGCAAAGCCCTTCCCAACGGCTGAGGGATCGTCGTACACAAGCACTTCAGCTCCGGCGGCGGTGGCTCGGTCTGCCGTGGCGTCCTTGCAGTTGTGCGCGACTACGATGATCTTTTGCGTTGGGCCCCCTGAGGCGCGCAGGCTTGCAACGCACCGGCTGACCAGGAACTCTTCGTTGTGGGCAGGGACGATGATGGCGAGATTGGAGTTGGGAGCCTGCGGCATTTTTGAGGCTTCAGGGCCGGCTCTGCGGCTCGGAAGCAGCAGATTAGCCAACGTGACCAAGGTCAATTCAAGCACCAACGGCGTCGTCACGGCCAGCAGCAGGGCCCCGGGGAGGGTCAAGAGGAGGTGCGTCATAGCAACAAAAGCCGATCCTTACTGCCGATCCGTGTGGGGATTCGGACTTGGGATGCCGGTTCAGTGCGCCACGACCCTGATGCGCTTTACCTGCTGGCACCCGCAAAGGCCGCTGGTACGAGGGTCGATTCCTCGGTTTCTTCTACCGCGATGATTCTCCTGCACACATCCTGCAGCAATTCCATGCGGACATCCACGTATCCGGTTTCCTCCCGGAAACGGCCCCACGGTGGCGTGAAGCTCGCCAAAAGCCGTTGCTCGGCCTTGGCCGTGCGATATAGGGCATCACTTACCATGGTAGTCGTCATGAAATAGTTATGCAATTGGCCAGTGCGCAAAATCCGCCCCAAATGCGCGGGAAGCCCCGCCAGCCACAATTGTTCGCGGCGACGGCGCATGCGGCTTTCAAGATGGATGAGCGACCCCAGAGACTCGGGTCCCACATAACCGGTCTGGGACATGTCAAGAACGATATTCATGCCCTCACGGCAGGCATCACCGCTGCACGAGTTGAATTCATCAAGGGCTGCGCCGGTGAGGTCACCGATCATCGAAATCAGCTTGGTGTTGCCCACCTGCTGAACGACGATACTGTGGTTTACTGAACTTTTAGGTTGGGCGGCCGTCGCAGCCAGGTAGCCTGGCAAATGTCGCAGCAGGCAAATGGCATCCGTCAGGTAGCGCGCTGCGAGGCGACGCGGTTCCTGTAACGTCCGATGCAGCCATTCCAGCCCATAGCGTTGCATCCAGCGTGGCGCCCTGAGGATGCTCCCAGAGAGGAAATCCAGAGTGCCGCCCACACCGATGCATACGGGAACTTTCAGACGATCGCGATGCATGGCGAGCCATCGCTCCTGCTTCGGATTGCCAAATGCCACGAGCAGGATATCCGGACGTGCCTCTTCGATGCGCTGGAGTATATCCTCATGGTCCATTTGATCGATTGGCTGCGGGGCCGGTGAGTGGCGACCTACGATCCGTGCCTCCGGATAGCGCTGCTTGATCACCCTTGCCGCACGCTGCGCATGAGCTTCACTCGCCCCAAGAAGATAGATGCCATAGCCTCGCCGAGCTGAAAGGTCCGCTAAACGCTCTACCAGGTCGATGCCGCTGACACGCTCCTTCAGCGGAGTTCCCAGCAGGCGCGACATCCAGACGATAGGCATTCCATCGGGGACGACCATGTCGCAGGAGCAGAGTATATCGCGCAGTTCCTCATCCTCCATGGCATTCTTCAGGAAGTCGACGTTTGCAGTCGCGACCTGGTGAAAACCACCTTCCCTGATCTGCTCTTCGATCAACGAGACAGTTTCGTCCATCGTTACGTTATGAAACGGAACCCCAAGGACAGCTAAAGTCGCGCAGGAAGCATTGAACATGTGTAGCTCCATCGCCATTTCGGCGTTTGAGTTTGGTACAAGACCGGGGTGCGATGGCGGAGATTTGAAGTCTCCGCTTAGTCGAGCGCGCTAATCCGCTCGACCTTTGAGCCGCCCCGTGGGCCGTCGACTGGATCTAGCTACTGGTGGGCCACGAGATGACCGTCTGAAAAGGCCATGTCATCGCTGATCTGCATTTTGTAAAAAAGCCAGTCGGGATCGCTTTGCAGGATTTCGGCCAGGTGCACACGAATATCGCCTGTGGGTTCGCGGAATCCGTTCATAATCCTGCTGAGTGAGGCTTCATGGATGCCCAGCATGCGAGCCAGACGATTTTGCCGGATGCCCGTGGTGTACATCCGCAGCTTTAGATTGGGATAAATGTCTCGATTCAAGGTCACGGCGTTCTCTCGATTTCTTTGGCGATGCAGCTTCCTTCAGGGAAAAGGAGAGGCTGTTACTGCAGAACATCCTTGCAATCCTTCTGCCAAACGCTAGAGCCCTTATTTGTCAATATATTGTTGAACTGCGTTACTTCTATGGTTCCCACTAAACTTCCATAGTTCCCCAACTGTCTAAACATGTGACGATGAAATGTGAAATCAATGATCTTAAGTAAGCAAAAAGCTATCGTTAAAGTAATTCAAAGATAGGTAACAGATGGATCCCCAACGCAAAATTAAGAGTTATCTAAGTAATCCTAAAATTCTGCAAAAGTAACCAAAATTGGACTTACCGAGGCTCTTTTCCTCCTCAGCAACCGCTCGCCGACCCTTGGGCAGTGAATTCAGATTGCGTGGACGCCGACGCCGACGTATACTCGGGTTATTCGGATTTTTGCTCGCTCTTCCTGCTTGTACAGGCGTGATGACCAGGTTTGGTCTTGGATCGCGCAATAATTTGTTTCAGAAGTGACGGTCGTTTGCAGCCGACACTTTACCGAACAGCAGGTCTGTTTGTTCGGCGGAACTCGATTTCGACCGCGCCAATCCACGGCCGTCGAATCAAGCATTTTTGAGAGGTCATGAGAAGTCTTGGGTGGACATATTGTTCTTGCAGTACAGAACTCGCAGATTCACGAACCTCTCATTCAGAGCTTAGCTGACGAGGGGTATTGCGCCCTTTGTTTCCGATCACTTGAAGAGTCGGTTTCCTATCTGCGCGAACCCGGATGTCCTGCTTCCGTAGCTGTCTTTAACATCACCATGCGCCGTCAGAGTGATTTTTCGATGTTGACGGATCTGAGCGCAGTAAAACCTGATCTCCAGATTCTGCTGGCGGCGCAGGAGCGTTCCTTGCTGCTGGATGCCCTTTTGGGCAGTAGCAGCTCGGTCCGAGTCCTCGAAAAGCCTTTGAATCATCCGGAGTCAGGCGCGATTTTGCGAATGGTTCTCAGGATCGCGACATCGGTCGCAATCGAAGCCGCCGAAGATGCGGAAGTCCGGCAGGGTAAAGCAATCCTTCCTTACTCGGAGGAGTTCCTGCGGCGGGTCGGCATGGCCGACGTTCCTGTGTTGTTGAGCGGTGAAACGGGTGTGGGCAAGGAAGTGATGGCTCGACGACTGCGCAGTTACTCGCGTCGGGCTGACAAGCCGTTTCTAAAGCTCAATTGCGCGGCTCTCCCTCCTGAACTTGCGGAAAGCGAGCTCTTCGGCTGCGCCAAGGGTGCTTTCACCGGCGCCACAGCAGACCGTCAGGGGCGCTTTGAAATGGCTCATGGCGGGACGATTTTGCTCGACGAAATTGGCGACATGGATTTGCGCCTGCAAACCAAATTGCTTCAGGTGCTGCAGGATGGAGAGGTGCAGCCGCTCGGGAGCAACCGGACGGTACGCGTGGATGTGCGCGTCATGGCCGCCACGCATCGTGACCTCGGCAAGGCAATTCAGGATGGTACTTTCCGCGAAGACTTGTACTATCGCCTCAACGTGATCAAGATTCTGATCCCACCGCTTCGTGAACGACCTACGGAGATCATTCCGCTGGCGGAGACATTACTTGCGCGGCATTTGCCCGATGGGCAAAAGTTTCCGGTTGTCAGTGAAGAACTGAAGCGCTTTCTGCTGGAGTACTCCTGGCCTGGAAACGTGCGTGAGTTAGAAAATGTGATGCGGCGTTTTCTGGTGTATCAGGACTCTGCGCTGCTGATTCAGGAGCTGACTGAGTCGGTGGAAGAGCGCTCATCAGGGATTTCACTCGCAAACGTTACACACTTTCCGGACTCTGGAAGGGCTGGTTCTGCGGATTCAAAGGAGCAGGAAAAAGGTGAGGCGAGAGGTTCGGCAATCCGTCCAGCTGAGCGGCTTGATCGTTTGACTGAAGCGGCCCGGGTGGCTGAGACGGAACTCCTGCTGGATGCTTTAGAGGCCAGCCGCTGGAATCGCCGCCAGGCAGCGGCCGCTCTTCAGATCGAGTACAAGGCATTTCTTTACAAGCTGCAGAAGTACGGAATTGTCGAATCAAAGGTCAAAAGGCGAGAAATCAGCGCTTGATTTTACATCCGTTAGAATCCAGAAGAGCTCATCCTGTTGATCGAGCGCTGTACCTCGCAGTACAAAGATCCAAGGAGCAATCGAGTGTTCGACAATATCCGCGAGGATTGGCGCACGTACGAATGTCAATGGACTCGACAGGGTCTTTGGGTAATGGTGGTCTACCGCTTTGGCAACTGGCGCTATCGAATTCGGAGTCGAGCCATAAGACTCCCTTTTTCAATCGTCTACAAGTTCCTTAAACTTGCATCCGAGATTCTCACAGGTATTGATTTGCCGTGTGAGGCTAAGCTCGGCAGGCGCTTCCGCATCGACCATTTTGGAGGCATCGTCATCAGTGGCGATGCTGTGTTTGGAGATGACTGTGTCATCAGGAATGGTGTGACCGTGGGCCTTCGTCACACCGGCCAACGTGGTGCGCCGATGATTGGCGACCGCGCCGACATTGGGGCAGGAGCCAAGGTTCTTGGCAGCATTCGGATCGGCGACGATGTTGCCATTGGCGCTAATGCCGTTGTGATTACCGACGTCCCTTCAAATTGCATTGCAGTAGGAGTTCCCGCAAAGATTCGTCCACGTAAACCGGCAGCTCAAGTTCCCGCTGAAACAATCGCCTCTGAGTTGTCGCTCGCCGCACCAGATGTTTAATCTTGCAGGGGCGGTCTGGCTCCTCACTCCGCCCCGCTTACAGGAACGATGCGAACCTTTGAGATTGTGAGCTGCGTTTTCGTCTTCCTGAGTAGTGGCCTGCTGCTGTTGCCATCTGCTGTCAGACTTTTCCTGGTTGTGAATAGTCTGATGGTCGTCGCACTGGGAATTCAGGTCTTCCACGAGGGTCCCCATTGGCAGTTGTTTCCGCTCTATCTTGCAGCCGTGATTCTGCTTGCCGGGACCTCCAGACTCCCAAGCCGGTCACGCCGGTTAAAGGCGGTGGTTGGCGGCCTGATTCTGCTACTGGCGATCGGGACCACCGCTCTGACATGGCTTTTCCCGATGTTTCAACTGCCAAAGCTCTCGGGAACAGCCACTGTCGGGACCCGCATTCTTCATGTGATCGATCAGAGCCGAGCCGAAACGGGGGGGAGCTCTCCCAGCGGAAAGCGCGAATTAATGATTCAGGTCTGGTACCCGGCAGAGCCGTCTGGGGCGGAGCAACTGGCAGTCTATCAGCGCCGGAAAGAGCTGACGGTGCGGGCATCCTATCGCTCCGTTCTCAGAACTCACTCTTACCTCGATGCTCAAGTACGTCGCGGTGGTCCTTACCCGGTGGTGCTCTATAACCCAGGCTGGATGGGTGAGCGGACCGAGGGGACCTACCAGATGGAAGAACTGGCGAGCCACGGATTCATCGCCGTCGCCATTGACCATACCTTTTACGGTGGGCTCGTCGAATTCCCGGATGGCCGCGTTGCCGATTCCAGAAATGCACCGACCCTCGGAAGCTTTGAGAATTCCACGGTCGAGGAACAATGGTCCCTGGGAGACAAGTACGTAAGAATTGAGGCGCAGGATGATGCTGCCGTTCTGGACCGACTCTCAGTATTGAATCAAGATGCGCACACCCCCTGGTTTCACCAAATGGATTTCACGCGGGTTGGTGCCATGGGATTTTCGATAGGCGGAGCTGTCGCAGCGCAGGCTGCTTTCCAGGACCCGCGCATCAAGGTGGCACTCAATCTGGATGGCTGGACATTTGGAGATGTCGCCGCTCATGGCCTATCCAAGCCCATGATGGTCATCTACGAAGACAGAGGCCAGACTTTGCCGACCCCGGATCAGCTCAGGTCCGGCCCAATTGCGAACCGGTTATTTTGGCAAACATCGGCGCAAGACTTCGTCCATGTAACGCAGAGTCTGCACGCCAATGGCGGATTCATGGCGTTTATTGCGGGTACCCGCCATGTTGACTTCACTGACCGATCGCTCTTCTCCCCGCTGGCCTCCGTCAGCGGTAGAGGAAGCCTGGACCCGGCGCGAACACACAAGATCGTCAATGCCTATACTCTGGCATTTTTCATGTTTGAATTAAATGGCGTCCGGGAGCCGTTGCTGGAAACGCTCCCTAGTCCATTTTCTGAGGTTGAATTTGAGCGCTTTTCCGGCGAAAGCAAGTCCGCACCGTAAGTTGTCCGAGCGATGGCGCGGACCTTGGCCGGAGGGGGTGGCACCCAAGCTAATTTGACACGAGGGTCCCTTCTGACCGCTGCAACTCCTGCTGCAGATGTTGGGCAAGACTGGTGACGTTCGGTTTCTTGAACATCGAAACGTGGTCGCCCGGTACGAAATTCACTTCTACCCCGCCGAGGGCGATAGCACTCCATCCCAGCGAGGCATCAATTTCAGAAAAATTGGGCACGTCCGCAGCGCGGAACAGGTTCAGCTTTCCAGGATAGGGCCGGACCGAGAAATCCTTCAGTGCCGACAGGCTGGCATAAACGTTGTTAAATGCAGCCTCGGAAAGAGAGAGCCCCAAACGCTTCTGGAGCCAGAGCATGCTTCGATAATTGGCTGTGTAGTAGGATTCGACTGCCCAATCCCAGTTCCGACCGAGGGCTTCCGAGATGTACATTACTCTGTCCGTCCACGGAATCCTTTGAATCTTGCCCAAGTGAAATACTGCCTTTTTCCACAAGCGGGAAACGGATGAATTCAGCCCCTTGGGTAAAGTAAATCCTGGCCTCTCAGCATCAAAAAGTGCAACCAGCGCAACATCGCGACCCGTTTCGCGAAGTTGGCGGGCAATCTCAACGGTCAGAGTGCCGGCTGCGCACCAGCCAGCCAGATAAAGAGGGCCGGTCGGATGAACAGCCACAATCTCCAACGAGAATTTGCGCGCACGCTCCTCAACGCTCAGCGGCTCGCGCTCATCGCCCAACTCTCGCACCCCGTATACTGGCCGGTCGCTCTCGACGATTTCAAGCATCGCACTGTAAAGCAGGTAGGATTGCACGATAAAGATGGGCGCCCAGCGGCCATAAGGGCGAATCGGGACGATGACCGACGGTGCAATCCCGCGATGAATTACTCTGGCCAAATCTCGAACCGTCGGCGCGTCAAAAAGCATGGAGATTGGCAATCGGGCATGCAACTCGCGATCAATGCGCGAAAAAAGCCTCACCGTCAGCAGGGAATATCCCCCGTACCGGAAGAAACTGTCGGTTACACCGATCTGGTCATTTCTCAGGACCTCGCGGAAAATCGTCAAAAGCTTTTCTTCCAAAGCGTCCTTGGCACCTTCTGCTTCGGGATGATCCTCAGCAATTTGCCTGGGAACTGACTCTGGTACTGGCAAAGCACGCCGGTTAATCTTTCCGCTCGCAGACAATGGAAACTGATCGACCAGAATGACGACTGATGGCAGCATGTATTCGGGCAGCAACTGACTGGCAAACTCGCGTATGGCAGCGGCTCCGACCGGGCCACTCCCGGATACTACATACGCAACCAGCCGGGGTTCCCCGGGGATATCCTCGCGTAAGACGACAACCGCGTCGTTGATTGCAGGGTGTGTGCGGAGCACCGACTCGATTTCGCCGAGTTCGATGCGGAAGCCGCGCAGTTTGACCTGGTGATCCAACCGGCCAAAAAACTCGAACTGATTGCCATGGACGATCCGAACCAGGTCTCCGGTTCGAAAGAGAAACCCACCTGCTTCTGCTCCAAATCTATCGGGAATAAAGCGCTCCTGGGTAAGCTCAGGCCGGGCAACGTAGCCGGGGCTCACGCCAACCCCTCCGATACACAGTTCTCCGGCAACCCCGGGGGGTACAAGATTCCCTGCGGAATCCAAAACGTAGAAGCTTGTGTTGGAAATCGGAGGGCCAACTGGAACAATTCCCGTTCCAGCGAAGATACGGATTACCCCTGAATAAATGGTAGTTTCGGTAGGCCCATAGCAGTTCCACAGTTCGCCGCCGAGAGCGATTAGACTGTTCGCCAGCTCGCGGGGCAGCGCCTCCCCGCCAGAGATCATCTTCAAATTGCGTTTGCCACTCCATCCCGATGAGACCAGCATCTTCCAGGTGGCCGGCGTGGCCTGCATGCACGTAATCTCGTGCTCCTTGATCAGCTTGACCAACTGGTAGGGGTCAACTGCATCTTCGCGACTTGCGAGGACCAGTGTTCCGCCAGAACAAAGTGGCAGGAACATATCCATCGTTGCGATATCGAAGGAGATAGGAGCGACAGCCAGGGTTCGGTCTGTATCGGTGACACCGGGCTTTTGCCACATGGAGCAAATGAGGTTGAGCAATGCGCCATGGCTAATCTGCACGCCCTTGGGTTTGCCCGTCGTGCCTGATGTATAGATGGTGTACGCCAGGCTTTCTGGATCAATCTCTGTTGGCAATTCCGCCGCAAACTCCGACTTCGATTGCGCACCATCAGCCACAATCATTGGAATCTGCGTTGCTTCTGACTCAGTCGACTCAAGAGTACGCTCCAGAATCCGAGCAACTTTCATGTCTGAAATGATTGCTACCGGTACACATTCCTCGATGATTCCTCTAAGCCTCTGGCTCGGATTATGAGGGTCGAGCGGAACATAGTAGGCACCAGCCCTTAAAATCGCGAGAAGCGCGATCGGCAAGGAAACCGAACGCTCCATGCACACTGCGACAGCGCGGTTCGGTCCCGCTCCGAGGGTCACAAGTTGTCGTGCAAGCTCCTGGCTTCGTTGGTCAAGCTCTCGATATGTGCAACGAACAAGACCTGAAACAATTGCGGTAGCCTCGGCACGGCGTTTGATTTGAACCTGAATCCGCTCTGGAACCGATGCTTCTCCCGTATACTCAACCGCCGTCTGGTTCAGCTTTTCGTACAGTGCCAGGGCTTCAGTTTCATCCATCAGAAGCAGTTGCTTTACCGCCTTGTCTGGATTCGTGCACCCATCCCGGAGCAAGTGCAGCAAAAGATCAAGCCAGGCTGCTAACGTAGTCGGCTCCCATTTGCCCGAGAGGCTGGTCAGCTCGACGACAAGTCCCTGATCCTTCACATTCAGCCTGAGTCCACAATTCAAGATTTCGTCCGCAGGCGAGTTTTTCGCTGTAAATTCGAAGGCGACAGACTGCGACGAAGACAAATCTTCCTTTTTTCCAGCCTGCGTCGGGCTGTCAAAGCTAGCTAGAGGATCCTGCTCCACTTCGCCAATGCTATGGCCGTGAATTTGACCTGTAACGGTGCGGAATGAGATCTCTCCTTCAATTTTGTACTCAATCAGGCCAGCTGACGCGAGTTGGATCAACACCATCTCCTGACGTGTCAACCGGGAGAGAAGGCAGGCGTAGCCCGTCAGGAAGAGGTGCTCCAGCGACGTTCCAAGACGCTCACAACCGTGAACCAACGATTCTGTTTCGTCGGCGGAGACCACGCGTTGTGCCAAAGTCCTTGATGTCTGCATCGACCTCGTACCATCGCCTTCCTCTGGAAGGAACCGGAGGAGGGGAGCGTCTGAGTTCCGTTTTTGAAAAGTCAACGGCAAGGGGTTCAGGACCTCGGAATCGTTGTGGCGGTTAGCATGCGTTCGTGACAATGAATCAGTCAAGACTATGCCACCTGCCGGATTCTCAGTTGTCGAATGAACGGCTCATGCCTTCAGATGATAACAAAGGCCGGACTAGAGTGAACCCGACGAAAGCTTCCAGAGGAAACTGAAGGGCGTTGTAATTGGCACAACAACTCTCTTTCTCAGATGCAAAGCAGACTTGTCGGGTTTGCCGGAAAGTCAATCTACCCCGGAATTACGTCCAATTTTCCTGATTTTCCCTTTCACATTCAGAAAAGTGGTGCCGGTGTCGATGCTTCACACCGCCTGTTTCAACGGAATTCTCGTCATCATAACTGTTTTTTCCTTCGAAAGCTGCTTCCTTCTGAAGATTGACTCTTTGGCAAACCTACCTGACTCGCTTAAGTCAACGATTCCCAAGTTAGATTAATGCGGAAAGGAGGGAAACGGAATTCCGAGTCCAAAGACATGCCGGATTGCCAGACCGATTGCCAGAGTGCACAGAAAAAACAGCGTCATGTAAGCATCCTGTCGCAGCGTCCCCAGTCCGTTCTTGACTGCCGCATAAACATTCACGATGTAGACGGGCAGGTCACTCATGGCCACTGCCGCCACCGCTCCAACCATTCCGAAAAAGTGGTAGCCGGCGGGCAGCAGCAGAAACAGAGTGACACAGTAGAAGAAATTTGCGACAGCGTTGTAGTGCGCCTTTTGGATAGAAAGAATTGCATACGAGATGGTGCTGTACAGCAGCGTGTGCCACAACCCGATTGCAAAGATCGCGATCATCCACGCGGCATCGTGGTACGGCTTCTTGTAGGCGTGGGTGATAAAGACGTCTCCGATGCAAATCGTAAACGTCAGTAGAACTGACCCCACAGCGAGTACCATCATGCGGTACTTGAGCAGGACGGTCCGAAATACAGACCGCTCTAGATGAGAAAACTTTGCGATGAAGGGGAAGCCAACCCGTTGGGCAAACATCCCGATGATCTGTCGAGGCAAGTCCGAAAGCGAGAAGGCGATGCCATAAATCCCCAACATCTGGAACGACGTAAGCTTGGCCAGAATGAGTCGGTCTGATTGTGTCGCGAGGAATGTGAGGGCTGTGCTCAGCAAAATCCATCGGCCAAAACCGAGAAGTGTTCGCACCGCTTCGCGCTCCAGAACAAAGCGCGGCCGGATCCCGCCATCGAGCAGCCGATAGCTCAGGTACATCCGAACAATCTCAGAAATGACCCGGCCGATGGCAAGGGCCCAGATTGTTCGCTGAAAAAAAGCCCAGATGAGCGAGACGGCGAAGAGCACAAACTGGCACGCCAACTCCAGGAGTGAGAGCCTGCCCACCCCGAGGTTTCTCGCAAGCGTCAGCAAGTTGGGTGAACTGAACCCCGCAATGACACACCCGAACCCGACAACAGGCAGCAGCCACAGGAGGCGCGGTTCGTGGTAAAAGCGGGCGACCGGCCAGGCCAGAGCCACAGTAAGAAGCCATAATCCGACACCGCGTATCGCCTGTATAGTCCAGGCTGTGTTGATAAATGCCTCATCATCGCCGCGAGGGTTCTGAACAATGCTGTCTTCCAGACCAATGTGGCTGAAGAGATTCAAGCCAACGATTACCGTCGTCAGCAGTGCCATCAGGCCAAACATCTCTGGGAGAAAAAACCGCGTGAGAACCACACTGCTGACCATGCGCAGTGCAGAAGCAGCGCCGTAGAAGGCGACAACGATGTAGGTACCTTTAAGCGCCCGCGACTCCAGCGATCGGCCAGGCGGCTTCGCCCCTGCTTCGGGCTGTTCCTCAAGAAGAATCGGCGGTACTTCAGTATCAATCGTCATAGTGGGTCGTCATGGCTGAATTCACTCGGCTGAAGCAAATCAATCAGCATTTGGTTTGTCACATCTGGTTGGAAAAATTGGCGCTCCTGTTTGATGATCGGCAAAGACTTTACTGGACGACACATGAAAACGAGCGCATTGATAATCTGTAGGCCAAACTGCTTTGCTGGCGTTTTCGGAGACGTTGATGCCCAACCATCAAAGTATAGCCGTGCATGGTTTGCCAAAACCGTATCCTGCCGCAGAAGTTGTACCAGCATTCCGCTTCATTGCATCCGCTGCGCCGGGCGCAATGACCAGCCTTATGCTAACCTCACCACAAAGTCAGGTCAGAGGAATCGGATGCGAACATTTGAGTGGTTGATGGTGGTCTTGAGTCTCCCCGCGTTGGGTTGGACCCTCCTTGCTCGACGGATATGGCCATTTTGGATTCGCCTCGCGACTCTCGCCGCCCTGCTCATGCTCCCAGTCCATGCGTGGCTCGAAGGCGCTCACTGGCAGATGATTCCCATTTATCTGGCGATTCTTCTCCTGCTTCTTCCGTTCATGCGACCCACCTGGAGTGGTAGGTCAGTGCTTTACACCGCAACCGTTTCAATGACCCTGCTCGTGTGCGGATTGGCTTTCTGCTACACACTTCCTATGTTTCACGTCCTCAGCCCCACTGGACCCTTCCCGATCGCCACCAGAACGCTCTATTTCGTCGATCCAAATCGCCAGGAGACGCATCCCCACACGCCTCACCATAATCGCGAAGTTGTCGTCCAGGTCTGGTACCCATCCGCGACCCGCACCGGCCCCCACGCGTTTTATCGACAGTGGAAGGAAACCGACTTCCGCTCTACCTATCAGGCCGTTCTCAAAACCGACGCCATTCTGGACGCTCCCATAGCCCCAGGCCGGTTCCCGGTCATCCTCTTCAATCACGCCTGGCGCGGATTTCGCAATCGAAGCAGCTACATTCTGCAGGAGTTGGCCAGCCAGGGCTTTATCGTCGTCGGTGTTTCGCACCCTTACAACGCCGCCATCGTCGAGCTTCATGATGGCAGCAGGGCCGACGGTCGCACCCAGGTTGATCTGGGGGATTTCTATTCCAAGCCCACCCTCACCCTGGAACAGCGATTGAATCTCGCCCACAACGAGTTGCGGATTCAAACCGATGACGATAAATTTGTCCTGAACGAGTTCACTGCGATCGATCATTCAGCCACCGACCCGCTGGCTGGTCATCTGGATCTGACCCACGTCGGAGCATTTGGGCACTCGTTTGGTGGTTCTGTCTCGGCAGAATTGGCCAGTGAAGACCAGCGAGTCGTCTCCGCAATCGTGCTCGACGGCGTACTGCACGGTCCAGTCGCTGAGATCGGCTTGCCAAAGCCCCTCTTCCGCATTCAGGCGGAAGCCCCGGAGATGCCCCCGGGCAGCGAACTCTCACCGATCCAGAGCACCCGCGTACATGCGCAGATGAGCATCCTCGGCGAAACTGCCCTGGCCGCTTCTTTTCGAAAATTCGGAGGATACCAGGTCGTCATTCGCGGCATCGACCATGAAAATTTTAGCGACAAGGGCTTCTTCTCGCCCTTTCACTCGCTGTCTGGAATCGGGACGCTCCCTCAATCCCGAGCCGCTACCATTATCAATGCCTATGTCGTCGCGTTTTTCCTCCAGACGTTGAAGGCCCAGCCCCAGCCTCTACTCGCCAATCCGCAGCAACCATTCCCCGAGGTCGTGCGCTTTCAATCCTGGCAGTCGCAAGCAGCGCCAACAACTTCTCCGGTGTCACGCTAAAGCATTTTCAGGAATGGTATGAAGGCAGGCCGCACCGCTGACTGGATTTTTTCATCAAGAAAAATCCATCCTCGCGAAAGCTAGACACTTCACCGTATTCCTGGAAATGCTCTAGACCGGTATCCCCGTTATCTCTGTGCAAGGGTAGTGTCCATCCCTCAACGATCTCCCACGACCTTTTGCCTGCCAGATGCAGCATTCTTTCCAGGGGGGCAACGCTGAGGCGCCGGAATTTGCCACGAAGTTTCTACTGGCGGGACGGGCAAATGGGACAAAAGCCCGATGCCAAAGCCCACTTTTGGTGCAGATAGGGTGATACATTGGTTGCGCCTGCAGAGCCTACATCGCAGTTCCCCCTATGCTAGCCTGAATAGGAAGCCTTACCCCAAATACTGTTTGTCTACTGCCGGAGCGCTACGATACATTACTCGTATCCCCGGAATTCTAGGAGGATATATGCACGCCACAGCCGTTGCTGAAGTAGCTGTAAAGCCCCCCGCACAGGCATCGATTTTTGACCCATCCAATCCCGGCTTCCATACTGATTTTGATGAAATGCCGTTCCAGTTCAATCACTGCTTCACCGCAGATCACCCAATGTTCCAGCTGCCTCGTATCCGGCAGATTCTCGAACATCCGGTTCTGATGCATCACGCCTACTACGATCATGGCCCTATCATCATCGGGCAGCGGTGGCAGCAGCTCCCAGAGCGGAAGCTTTCATCGAAAGAAGTCTTCGATAACATCGACGTCGCCAGCGGCTGGATGATGCTGCGCCATCTTGAAAAGGATCCCGAATACAACGAACTGCTTGAGCAGTGCCTCAATGAAGTCAAACTTCTGACGGGACGCCAGATTGACGAGGACAAGAAAAGCCAGGAAGCTATCATCTTCTTTACTTCGCCCAATCGCATCACCGCCTATCATATTGATAGGGAATGCAACTTCCTCATGCAGGTCAGCGGCAACAAGGAAATGAATATCTTTGACCGCAATGACCGCGACGTAACGCCCGAGACAGAACTGGAAACCTTCTGGTCAAAAGATAACAATGCGGGTATGTATAAGCCACAGTTTCAAGACCGGGCTTTCGTCTACCAGATGACTCCAGGCACCGGCGTCCATATTCCTGTGAATTCCCCGCACTGGCTCAAGACTCCTGACAACGTCTCAATCTCCTTCAGCATCAGCTACCAGTACAAAGACTCTCGCCGGAAACATGTATACCAGGCGAACTATTACCTGCGTAAGATGGGATTGAACCCCACGCCCCCAGGCCGGTCTGAACTGCTTGATAACACCAAGCGTGCAGCAGTCTCGGTGGGATTTGCCGGCAAGAATCTGATCAAGAAATTCAAAGGGAAGTAAGCTCTTTCATGCGGGCACTTGCGGGCATCCCAAGTGCCCGCTCCTTATGCCCAGGCACTTTACTCCGCAAAGTCCACAACTCCTGGCCGCTTTGTCACGCGGAAATAGTGATAAATCCGGCTCATCCACTGTCGCTCAGGCCATGAAGGACGCAGCAGTTCTCGTAACAGCCTGGGCTCTTCCCATGGAACATCATGGTAGCCGCGCCGCAAATAAGGGCTCCCGGGATTCCAGTTCAGAGCCTGCGGAAAGAACGCCACAGTTGTCCCTGGAATGCATTCTTCATTCCCCGGGACCACGACCTCTTCATTGCGCATTTGCGCACTCAATGTCCCCGCCAGGTTTCCCTTTCCTGCGAGAAGCAAATGGCCCAGCTGCGTGCACCGAGGGTTCAACTCGATCAGATATGCGGTTCCGCTCTGCCTCTCGAGCATGAAGTCGAGGCCGTGAAAGCCAGTCAGTCCCAGACGTCTGGCGAGTAACCGAGCTGCCTCTTTGATCTCTGCATTCTCCACGAGTTTGACCACCGTGGCCGCGCCTGTTGGACCCTGCGCTGTCATGACTTCGACGATGACGATCCCCAGCACCTCACCTTTCCAACACGCAATCATCGCGTTTGCTGGGCGCCCAGGCACAAATTCCTGAAGGGTCACTCGGGGTGTTTCTCGCCGACGCCAGGACCAAAGCGCCAGGGGGTCATGATTGATCAACCACCTTTTCCAGGCCACGCCCGCTCCCATCGGTCGCGAAAGTTCCAGAAGGGCCCGCGTCGCTTCGGCGATTGATCGAACAATCGCTACGCCAGTTCCCCCCCAGGTCCCATCCAGCTTCAAAACCGCACCGGCGGCAATATCCATCGCATCGAGTTCGCTGGTAGAGTTGAGAGCCTGTGTAAGGGGTACACGAATACCCAGATCTACCGCGACCTGCAGAAAAGCTCCACGACTCCGAATCGTAGGGTAAGCCTCTGGCGCACCAAGGGAATGTTCAATCAATGGCCGCAAATCAGGGACTTTTATGTGAAGCTCATGTAACTGCCACACCACGCCGTCATCGCACGGTACGATAAGATCCGGTTTGCATGTCCGGATTGCCGACTTAAGAGATTCAATCGAATTCAAACCCTGATATGGGTAGACCCCTGCAATGTCCGATACAAATCGCAGCGGGTGCCCCGGCGGGCACACTGCTGAAACGGCGCATCCGTGACGCAGAAACGCCATGGCAAGTCGAGCCCCCAAAGGCCACCACATCGTTGCGCACAACAGCACCTTTGGTCGTGAACGTTCCTTCAATCTGCTCCACTCTTCCGTTTGCAGCGCATCTGTTTGCGTCCAAATCATACTAGAGTTTCACCAAGGCTAACATGACCCATTCGATAGCTTGTGAACCCTTGATTTCGTTCGGCAAAAATTGAACATCTATCTCATTTCAAGACACAAGCCTGCATCCTCGCCTCTATATGAGCCTCGCAAGTGGAAGTTGCCATCCTCGTGGTCCCAACCGTAGTCTTTCCATCGCCGTCCGGCATGAATGCCTGATGGAGGCCAACCAACAGATTACATTGTTCGTCGCGTACCGGTTCCAGACCCGAATCTAAATTGGTCACCCCAGGAAGCCTGAGCATACTTTCATTTATGGTTCAATGCAATGCCCTCCCCGTTGACCGATCCATCGGGAAGGGGCATTCAAACACAGGTCTAAATTCGCAGTTGACTTTGATTTGCATCCAACTGAGCACAGTCTCCCGCTTCGCTATTGCAGGCCGCGGAGTGCTTTCGAGAAGCTCAGCCTCGGGCCACTTCCCTGGGATACCGTCGCCTCATCTTCCGACATTCCTCCCTCGCCTGGTGCCAGGAAGAGGTTACTCTCAAAAGCATGCTGTCGCGTGTATAGGTCGTAGTAACGCCCCTGCTTCAAGAGCAACTCGGGGTGAGTGCCGCGCTCGCAAATCCTGCCCTCTTCAATTACCAGGATCTGGTCCGCTCGCCGAATTGTTGATAGCCGATGAGCAATCACAAACGTCGTTCGTCCGCGCATCAGGTATGACAAACCCTCTTGAATCAGCGCTTCAGATTCCGAGTCCAGACTGGAGGTTGCTTCATCGAGAATGAGTATTTTCGGATCCGCGAGAATCGCGCGAGCAATTGAAATGCGTTGCCGCTGTCCCCCGGATAACTTCACGCCGCGTTCACCCACGATCGTGCTGTATCCATCAGGGAAGCGCTGCGCAAATTCATCCACGCGTGCAATCCGGCTTGCTTCAAGCACCTCTTCAAAGCTGGCGTCTGGCCGGGCAAAGGCCACATTGTCATGAATCGATCCGTCAAAGAGGAACGACTCCTGGAGAACTAACCCAAGATGGCGCCGGTAACTTCCAAGTGCAACCGTTGTCAGGTCGACGCCGTCCACTGTAATCATGCCTGAAACTGGATTGTGGAATGCGCTGACCAGGCTGATAATCGTTGACTTCCCTGACCCCGAAGGACCAACCAGGGCGGTCACAGTTCCTGGAGCGGCGTCAAACGAAATGTTATTAAGAACAGGCTTGTCAGCTTCATAAGCAAAGCTCACTCCGTTGAATGCAATATCGCCGGCCAGGTCTCGATCCTTCAGCTCAAATATCCTTCGCGGGTCGCTATCTTCCTCGGCCTCTGCCAGTACCTCCCGCGTTCGGTCTACACCGGCAATTGCCTCGGAGATTTGCGTCCCGAGCGACACGAGTTGAAATGCCGGAGCGATTAGATACGCAAGAAAGACATTGTAAGTGACATAATTGCCCAGCGTGAGTTTCCCGCCTAACATCTGGCGAGCGCCAAGATACATGACCAGGGAGCCGACAATTCCAACCACGGCCGTTGAACATAAGCTCATCGTGGACGTAGCGGTGATGGACTGCATGTAGCTCTTCAGAAGCTTGCGCACGCTGGTTGCGAACTGGGCCGACTCGCGCGCCTCTGCACGATACCCCTTGACCACCCGCGCCCCTGCAAGCGACTCGGTGAGCCGCCCCGTAATCTCCGCAAATGTTACGGAGCGTTCATGGTAAATAACCCGCTGCATCGCAAAAACTCTGCGGAGCGCAAGCGAGAACAAACCAAGAATGCCGAAAGATAGAAGTGTCATCTTAGGGCTGATTCGCATAAGAATGACGAAAGAAAGTAGCGCCGTGAGCAAACTTCCAACAAACTCCATCAATCCTGTTCCAACAAGGTTGCGAATACCCTCCACGTCAGACATGATCCTTGATACGAGAGTCCCTGTGCGATTGGCATCGTAGTAGCTGATAGGCAATCGGGCAATTCGTGACTGCACTTTAATTCTTAATTCCGTAATTAGTACCCATGCCGATTTGGACATCATCTGTGTCAGGGCAAATGTGGTTCCTGCCTGCACTAGAGTGGAGCCCATGACAATACCCACAAGGGGCAACAGCAGATAGCCGTGATGCTTTACGATCACATCATCAATCAAAAACTTTGTAGATGCCGGAAGGGCAAGCGCAGCGACGCGATTCACGATCAGCAGCATGAGCCCGCCGAACATGATCCACCGCCGCGGGTAGATCATTGTCCACACTTCGGACCAGACGCCAGCGAGTTTTGGCCGAGCTTTCGGGCTCTTTGCAGCCTGTTTCACGTCCGCTGACTTTGGGCTATCAGCGTTTGGTGCTGCGTTCGAACTGACGTCTTTCATTGCCACACGTAATCCCCTGTTTTCGAGCTGTTTCCTGAAATAACCAAGCACGAATGATACCTTCGGGCTTCAAGCAACCTAAAAGAGCACTTACTGATCTGCAGACCAAAGCTACTTAAACTGCTCGATCTTCTCCCTTTGGTTCCTTGATTGTACAGGAGCACTACTCCGAGAGAACCCTGCACTCTTGGTTCCAGGCATGGCTAAATAGAGTTAGATGAAGGGAAGACCGAATCAGAGCCGTCAAGCTGAACGCATCACTTACATGCACTATGGGCACGCCGAACTGAATTCTCGAAATGCGAGAGTCTTGTTCGCAACTAAGGTTTGCGCCGGGCATCGGGTGATATGGGGGAAAGATAGCCGAGGGCACGTGCGGGGAAGCTTCCCGGCAGATTCTTCTGGACTGATTCGATTAAGCCCATAATCACTCCGGCGGTGAGAAGGTAGAGCCTTTTCGCCAGCAGCGATGGCTTGAAACCACCAACGGGGTTCTCGCACGAGATATCAATGAAACCGGCCCAGTTAGTCGAGTACATGATATTCGTGCAAACTGAGACCGAGGTCGTCACAACCCGCGCCGAATGCCACCAGCGAGACGGAACAAAAACTGATTCGCCGGGGCCAATCACGACCCGGTATTGAGTAGCTTTCGGAAACTCCGGGAAGCGATTTAGATCAACGTGGTCCAAATCATCGATCTGCGAAGTCCCGGGTGAGTTCTCATGAGGATAGACGTAGTCAGTATCTCCCGGGGCAAAGAGGACAAATTCCTTGTCTCCGTATATCTCCGTGATGATTGCGTGCGCATTGTCTGAGTCAAAATGCATCAATGGAAATTTCCCACCAACTCCGCCAATCAGCAGCTTGAGATAGCCATCTGGCCTGCGAAAGCGCCTTGGCATCAGCGGGCTGCAATATCTCTGCGGGAATGCATATATATTTTCGGGTGACAGCGCCGGCAGCAAGGCAGGCATATGCTGATGGATAATGACTTTGTGCAGGTACGGTCCTGGCTTTTCCGCAGTAGATGCAAGCACACCGTCCATGACTTCGGCAAGCTTCTGTTTAACTCCATAGGTAACTTCAACCACCTGGGATCCAAACGTATTCTTGAAGTATTCCGGTGTCCAGGTTTCCAGAGCGGCCCATCCGGGTGCGGCGTCCTGGATGACAACAGGCCGGTTAGTCGCCACATAATCTCTCAGGAAGACCTCATAGGGCAGATCCCGAGAGTGGATCTTGGGGACCGAAATAATCCTCGGGGCCTCGGCCGTAACAGAACTGGGTGCTTCCTGCACTGCATTCATATGATTTCTCCTTTCGCCCCTTATCGATTGACTGCCCTTGTATTCGAGCCCGGGCATCTGGGCTTAAGCGTTACAGGAAATCTCCTGAGCGGGGTACTGGCAATGATCAACAAGTTGTTCATGTGTTGATCCGTATCAAGTTGGATCCAGGTAAGCTGCGCCCATAGAAGTTCAACTTTGGCTGCAATGTTGTAGCGGTTGAGTTCTTTTAGACGTGCTTTTTGAGCTGGAGATGTCCAAAGCCCGACATTTTCTTCGTCAGAATACACCAAGTTGGGCTAGCCGAACTCCCTTTCTTGCGCCTGCCAGCATCCCACAATAGATGCAGACGAGGCCTTGGCGCCTCCCTGCGCTCTGGTGTTCTTAGCTTTGACTCTTTGCTGCAACGGTTCCTTCTTTACGAACGAGACCCACGAATGCCGCTGTCGGAGAGATGCCGTTTCCGAGAGCAAATCGATCCCGCCCCATGCGGAATTCATCAAAGAGTGGTTCAAGGCACCAAGCGGACAGCAGCATCCTGAGTCGCGCAGGAACTCCGGAGAGAGAGAGAGAGAGCCCGGACGAGAGCATACGCTGCCTTGCCGTCAACAGTGCACCAAGCCCCTCGGGGCTTGCGTACGACAGTTGGTCCAGATGTATGACCAAAAGTTGTCCGCCGGCGATGCAACTCGTTACAGTGCGGTCGAGTGATTTAGCGGTTGCGGCCTCGAGGTTCCCTCGCACATGCAAGTGGACGATTCCTGCATCGCTGGTTCTGTGAACTGTGGAAGGTCCGTGATGTGGGCGTTGAAGGAGAGAAGCCATCATCGCGAGGGGCAACCGGGAGGCAAGCCCCGCAAAATTGCGTGCATAGCGAGGAAGCAGTCGTGTCGGTTCCTGCAAGCATCGGCCAAGCCACTCAAAGCCGCTCCTCTGCATCCAGGTCGGTGCTCGATGCACGTCACCAACAAGCATGTCCATGCTGCCACCAATCCCGATCGAGACTGGCACTCCGGACCGCCGCGCATGCATCCTGATCCACTTTTCCTGCTTTGGATTCCCAAACGCCACGAGCAAAATGTCCGGTTTTGCCGCGCGAATTCTATCGAGTGCATCGCCATGATCCATTCGTTCCAGGTCGGCGAGAGGTGGTGCATGGTGGCCTACGATCTTCACACCTGGATACTGTGCTTCAAGTACTTTGGTTGCCCGTTCGGCCACGCCAGGGCGCCCTCCCAACAAATAGATCCCGTAGCCCTTCTTGGCAGAGAGTCGGGCCAGCATCGGAACCATGTCAACGCCGGAAACACGCTCTTTCAGAGGATTGCCAAGAAGCTTCGAGATCCACACCAGGGGCATACCATCCGGAAGTACCAGGCTGCATCCCGCAATAATCCGGTGCAGATGCACGTCGTTCAGAGAATTGAGCCAGAAATCTAGATTTGCAGTCGCAACCTGATGGGTGCCGCCAGACAAGATCAGTTTCTCAATCTCGTCAACAGCTTCATCCGCGGACACATTCGCCAAGGGCAACCCCATTACTGCAATTGTGTGCTGTGATTCCTTGTTCATACTCGTCTGCCTCTCCCCAAAAACCTTCAATAGCATGGTGGTCATTGCAACGCATTTGTTTCGCTACACCTTACCGTTTTGTGCCGCTGGCGTCGTCGTTTCGGCGTCTCTTGCGGTCCAGTTGCGCTGATTCTCTCGCGGTTCCAGGCGAACTGTGTCGGTTGTCCGGCTGATTTCAACTTCTGTCATTTCCGTCGGAGGGTACTATTTCGTCACGGTCTGTATGGCAACCGCTGAACCTCTCCTTCAACTTCTTCAGGCTATAAGTCCATTGTCTTCTAAACAATGGCGAAAAGGTGGGCGTTACCTGCCCCTATTCATGGCCATTCAGTACTTAAGATTCCCTGAGAAGGTAACCCAAAGAGATTACTGTTTTGCAACTTGCTGGTACTGCAATCGCGACCATCTTTCGTGGAGAATCCAGATATTCTGATGACTCGAAAAGAGACTCTTCAATTTTGCAATCTAACCGGGATGGATCGATTGATCTGAATTGCGCTTCAAAACTGATTCTGCTGGACCCCCAAGAAGTCGCGAGAGACAAAACCTCAATAGAATTTGCTGTTTGCTCCTCATTGGAGCTAGTATCGGCCTGAAATCAGAGTCTCAACAATGAGTTGAAACGACGTAGGGTGCCAATTTTCACGGATATCAGTACCAAGGATTGAAATTCCTAAAAAAGGTTACTTTCGTTTTGATGCCAGGGTCCCATCCTGACTCAGGTCCTCGCGCATTTGAGGCCTGGACTTCAGGCTGACCCTCAAAATTGAACGCTTGTTGTCGCTGCGGGAGAGCGCAGGGGTAAGAAAAGCTCACAAATTTCTTTGGTTAACACGAGCCAGGCGCGATCAGCATGGCTCTTTCCCGGCAAAACTTCCGAAATCGGACCTGGACCAGAGTTCGCTTACGGCTCCGCAACTTCTACCATGCACCCAAATTGCTTCAAATCAACCGAGTACCTGTGCCCGGAGCTCCCCTTATACTGAAGCTACGTTGTCCAGTCTTTCCTCCAACCCGTCCGCGCTCCCTCAATCCAGGATGCCGAGGGTCGCCTACCTGCTCAGCCGATACCCCGCCATTTCCCATACTTTCTTCCTGAAAGAGGTCCTGGGGATGCGTGAGCGTGGGCTAAGAGTTGACGTCGCTTCGATCAACCCTCCCGACCGGAGCCGGAAGGACCTGCCCCCGATAGAAGCAGCCGAGGCGGCGACAACTTACTACATCAAAAGTGGAGGCATGGTTTCGGTCGCTCTCCAGGTGATCGCGGTCGCCGCCGCAAACCCATTCGTGGCCTTGCGCGGCCTCCGTGCTGCGCTCGCCCTCGGCGAGTTAGACCTCAAGGCTCGCGCTTTCGCGTTTTTCTACCTGGCCGAGGCCCTTCTGGTGGGCAGATGGATGCAACGCAATGCACTCACCCACCTCCATGTACACTTCGGTGGGCCAGTTGCCACAGTTGGAATGCTCACCGCGCGGTCATGGCGTTTGCCCTGGTCAATCACTCTCCACGGCCCCGATGAGTTCTTTGACCAGGAGGCGTTTTACCTCCGCCGGAAAATCGAATCAGCCAGCTTTGTCATCTGCATCAGCGATTTTTGTCGGAGCCAGGTCTTGCGCATCGTCCCCGAGCTGCCCGAAAGCCGTACCGAGGTGGTGCGCCTTGGCGTTGATTGCAAGGCCCTTCAACCCGTCAAATCAGAGCAGACTCCTACCTCATCCGTGCATCTGGTTTGCACAGGGCGCATGGTCGCGGCCAAGGGTCATCGAATCCTCATTCAGGCTCTCGCACCGTTGCTGAATGCTGGCATTGCGATCACCTGCACTCTCATTGGAGATGGTCCTGAACGGCCTTTCCTGGAGGGTGAATGTCGACGTCTGGGCATTTCCCCGCAAGTTCGCTTTCTCGGTGCACTGGCCCATCAGGCTACCATTGAAGAGGTCTCCCGAGCGGACGTTTTCGTCCTCGCCAGCTTTGCTGAGGGGCTCCCCGTCGCCTTGATGGAGGCAATGGCACTTGGTGTACCGTGCATCAGCACCACCATCGCGGCGATTCCAGAATTGATCCAAAACCAGGAGAACGGGCTCCTTGTTCCCCCCGCCAATGTCCCCGCACTTCGGTCCGCTCTGGAGCGTATGGTGCTCGACTCGGAATCTCGTCGCCTGATGGGAATCAAGGCTCGCGCGACCGCCGACGCGCAATACAATCTGGCAACCAACCTTGATACGCTGGCTGAAACCTGGTCGCGCAGACTTTTACGCGAAGACACTTCCATCTGAAAGTCATCTTGCCTGCTGCGCGCGATCCTCACAATTCTGCGGCAAAGTCCGTTGGGATTGACCGAGCGAGACTCATTTCCAGGCGCCTCGAGGTTTGCTCGTTCCAGAAAAATGGATTTCCATGGCCAACGGTATTTGGGAAACTCAAGCGAAGTACCTGCCAATACGATAGGCTGGGCATAAGACCGTTTTTCACCGCGGATGCAATCGCGTCACATTGACAAATAATTGAACGAAGGGAAGCACGAATGCCCTCAAAGCGCCTGAAATCAGCCCTGGCAGCGCCATTGGTTCTCTTCCATCGGAGGATGGCTTTTGCCTTGAAGGCGTGGCGGCGCATGAGCGCCTTTGCCACTTTGCGGGCAAGGTTGTGCGTTCCATTACCCAGCAGTACGGTGATACTCGGCAGGGCAAACGTCTACGGTACTGGACGTATCAGATGCGGCGAAGGGCTCTTGATCTATCCAGGTCAATATATGGAGACTCACGGCGACGGTGAAATCGTCCTGGGAGACGGCGTTGTACTATCGAGCGGCGTTCACATGGTCGCCTATGCCGGCATCTATATAGGGAAGGGAACGATGATCGGCGAGTACACCAGCATCCGCGACGCGAACCATACGCGCGAAGACGGCCGAACCCTGCGCGACTCCAGCCATGTTGCCAAACCGATAATCATCGGAAGCGAAGTATGGATCGGTCGCGGCGTTGCCATACTAAGTGGCGTCACCATCGGCGACGGAGCCACGGTCGGAGCCAACGCTGTCGTTACCCGCAATGTTCCTCCAGGTGCCGTCGTTGCAGGAGTCCCGGCAATCCCTATCGCAAAAAGGTCCCCTGGGCCAACGGAGAATCAGGCATGACAGCGACTCACGATTTCTCGGTGGGTAATCCAGAACTGCCCCGGCTCTCAATCGTCATCATTGGGCGCAATGAAGGCGAAAGACTCGAGCGATGCATTCTCTCCGCTCAAGCGATTGAAGGCTGGGTGCCGGATGAAATTCTCTATGTGGATTCAGGCTCTACCGATGGCAGCCTCTCGCTCGCCTCGAAACTAGGGGCCACTGTCTTGCCCCTCCCGCCTGGACCTTTCACGGCTGCCCGCGCCCGGAATTTTGGCTGGCGGCAAGCTGCCGGTTCGCTCGTTCTCTTCCTCGACGGCGACACCATCCTCTTGCCAGAGTTTCCACTGGCCGCCCTCGCCGAGTTGCACAGAGATCCCAAAAACGCGGCCGCCTGGGGACATCGTCGCGAGCTTTGCCCTTGCCTGTCGATCTACGTGCGCGTCCTGGACCTCGATTGGGTCTATCACCCAGGGGAAACACTCTTCTTTGGCGGCGACGTGCTCGTTCGGCGCGCCGCACTTGAAGATGTAAACGGCTTCGATGAAACTCTGATCGCCGGCGAGGAGCCCGAGTTGTGCCGCCGTATGAGAAACCTCGGTTGGCGCATCCAGCACATCGACGTTCCCATGACTCTTCATGATCTGGCGATCACCCGATTTTCCCAGTACTGGCGACGCTCCCAAAGGGCGGGCTTTGCCTTTGCCGCAGTTTCAGCCCGCTTTCGCTCAACCTCAGATCCTTTCTGGTCCGACGAAGCGAGCCGAAACCGCCAGCGTGGGCTCTTCTGGCTGCTTACGCCTTTCATGGCCCTTGCATCCTCTATCGCTCTTACCTCGTTGTGGCCCTTCACGCTTTGGTTCCTGTTTCTTCTTGCAATGGCAGCCCGCACGGCATGGCAATATCGATGGAAGCCTGCGCCCCGGACGACCCTCTTCCTGTACGGGCTACACTCCCATCTTCAACAAATTCCAATCTACCTCGGTCAGTTGCAGTTCATGCGCAATGGAAACAAGGCGCTGATGGAGTACAAAGACGTCACGCCCAGCCCGGAAAAGATCGAGACCCCACGTCCATGAGTCAGGAAATTCCGTTCCACCCCAAAAGCATCACCACCCTCAATAGCCGCGAAGTCTATCGCAATCCCTGGCTCCGTCTCCGCGAAGATGAAATTCTCCGTTCCAACGGCAAGCCCGGCATTTACGGCGTCATTGACAAGGATGACTGCGCCATCATCATCCCCCTCGATTCAGATGCTGCAGGGAAACAGCATGTCTGGCTGGTCGAACAATTCCGCTACACCATCCAGGAACGATGTCTTGAGCTTCCTCAGGGCGGCTGGGAACTGAGCGAAGTTGATCCGGAAGAACTGGCCCGTGGCGAACTCAAAGAGGAATTGGGCCTCCACGCCGCCAGCATGTCCCATCTTGGAACGGTCTGGATCGCCTATGGCTTTGCCAACCAGAAGCAGCATGTCTTCCTCGCCACCGGCCTTACCCCTACAGAAAAAGAGCCAGACCCCGAAGAGCACGATCTCGTCGCACACTCAGTACCCGTTGCCGAATTCGAGGCGATGATGCTTTCCGGCAAGATCAGCGATAGTTGCACCCTCGCAGCCTGGGGCCTCTACCTGCTCTGGAAAGCCCGGCTATAACTCCGCTGAAAAGATGGCTGCATCCCAAGGCCAATTAGTTCAGTTCTAGTTCAGTTCTAGTTCAGTTCGAGCACACTCTTTACCGAGTCGTCGACCTCGCTCTTATGCAAAAAGCCGACAGCCCCGGGATTCGCTTTCACGACTCCCTTCACCACCGCATCCGAAGTAGCTTCATGCACCGTCGCTGCAGTCTGCCCCGTGAAACTGGCCTGCATTTGGTAGCGCGTGTAGGCCGCTTCCGTCATGCCGCATACCTTCTTGAGAATCGCAGTCCGGTCTGGACTCCCGGCTGGCTTCAGCACCACCACAACTTTCGCTCCCGTACGCCAGCCGCTGATCTCCCCCAGCAGCAACTTTCGGGCCTCACTCAGGTTCATCCCCACTGCGGCCGTGTTTCCCTTGTTCACGACCATTACCAGATCGTCATTGTCCTGTGCAAACACCGCAGACTCACGCGCGGTATTCAAGCACCCCACGCACAAAATCAGAGCGAACAGCCATCGCAACGTTCTTCGCATTTTCCTGTTGCTCCCTTCAGAAGGTGTAAGTGATCTGCATGCCCAATTGGTTGATCGTCTTATGCAGAATCGGCAGTTGCTGATTGCCATTCGCGTCCTGGCTGAAGTTCTTCCAGTCATAGTGCGAAAATTCAGTTTTAAGCGCGATAAATGGGTTCATATCCCACCGAACTCCTACGTCCGGCCCAACCCACCGACCTACCCAGGCATTGTTCGGATCATGGAAATTCGGATTCAGCCATTGGTAGCGCACATACGGTCGATACTCGCCAAATGCCCTTGAAACCTGAGCATAGCCGCCTGAAGTGTAGAGTGCCTGCGTCGTCCCTCGACCTACATCGCGTATCTCCGCATCTTCAACCATCAATTCAATGCTCGGCGTGATATACACCGCATGCGCAATGAAGATGTTCTGCCTGTAATATCCCCGCGCATTCGGAAAGGGATAAACCGGTGTACCGTAGCTCGGCAGTTGACTCAAAATGGGTACGAGACTCGCCTGGTACCAGTTAAAGCCAGCCTGCAAACCGCTGATTGCACTCGGTCGCAGATACATGCCAACATTCGTCGATTTGCCCGTGTGATCTGCAAGCACAATGGCAGGTGTGACCGTGGACTGCAGGGTATATGTTTGCTTTCCGTTACCGACCTCGGCAAACCAGTGCAGGCCCAGTTTGTCACCCGGAATCTTACCCATCGCCTCGACCCCGATGTTATGAATCGGCAGTGGCCCGCCCGAATCTTCAAATTGAAACATACGCGGTCGATCAATCGTTGTTTGAAACCAGGTGCCATGATGAAAGGCCGTGTTATAGTACCCCAGCATCGCATGGGACCGCCCAATATTCATGCTGAATTTATCGCTCGGCATGTAACTGATCTGAGCTCGCTCCAAGTCAACCCCAATGCCATTCGTTGCCTGATCGGCTTCAAAACCAATCTCCGTCAGGTAAGAGAAGTGCTCAGATATCTTTGACGTAATGAAGAGATCCATCAGGCCAAGGCTGAAGGTATCCCGGCCTGCCTGGCTTGAGAGCAACGGCGACCCAGGAGTGTTATGGATCACGGCAAGATTCTGGTTAGCGGCCAAAAAGCGAACATCGCCAAATCCACGAATTTTGAGCGCAGGAATGATCGGAATCTTGATCGTTTCCCCGCCCATGCCAGCATCCATGGTGTCCATGCCTTTGTCTTCGGCTTCCTTTACAGCTTCAGGCCCGGTCGCAGCCTTCGACTCCGGTTCGGTCGGCCCCCACTCTGGCTTCACAACGGCGGTTAAAGACGCCTTTGGAGTTGCTGGTTGGGCGGCTTCCAGTGCGTCAATCCGCAACTCGATACGCTTCAGTTCGCTCCTGAGTTGCTGTAACTCGGTTGGTTCTCCTGCAGCCTGCTGAGCCGCGGCGTCGCACCCAGTGCAAACCAGGCAGGCGACAAGCACATAAAGGGCAGCGTTTCGGATTTTCCGATCAC
Organism: Acidobacteriota bacterium; assembly: GCA_025359885.1. Lineage (GTDB taxonomy): Bacteria > Acidobacteriota > Terriglobia > Terriglobales > Acidobacteriaceae > Acidicapsa. The sequence continues at coordinate 47,280 of JANYDG010000024.1, read as the reverse complement.
TTCTCATCCTGCACATCCTCCAAGCCCGACCCAGTTCAGTCTTTCGGCCACATTGCACGCCAGGTCTGGTCTTGGGAAAGAGCTGACGGGGCGCACTTGAGCAGAACATCGGCAAAACAGTAGAGTCGAATCAATGCGCGCCAGGTACATCCGAAGCTTGCAAGGCAGCAGCTTTCCGCTTTGAGGAAAGCGCGGCCTCTATTGGGAATCTGAACTGCGTCCTACCCAAACCACTCTCAATTCGCTCGTGTTTGACGATCCATCCAACCTCTTTGAGTCTTGGTTAGGCACGGTTGCCAGGGGCAGGTTCGCCGTGTGGTACATACCCGTCCATCGCCCATGAGGGGATTCCTCAACGAATTGCGCAGTACAAAATGAAGCATGAGTTGTTCAGAATTCTTTGGTCTACCGCCGGTTAGGTTGTCCGCAATCTGTATGCAAACCTCAGCGGCAACCTGATTGTTTTCCTGATGAACAATTCAAGTACTCATCAAGCTTGCCAGCCGCAACCCGGAAGGCTCATTGTTGGGAAGAGTTACATCGGGTTGCAAACTCCTTCTGCAATCCGCATCTATCCAGCTTTGATTCCCAAAGAATGCCGCGCAAAAACGATGCCGGGCGTTGGATAATTCATTGAGTGCAACGTCCTTACTATTGAAAGGAAACTCGAAGGCCGCCATGGGTCAATCCTGTTTTTTCTCCACGAGCGTTTTCGCCGCCGCCCTGGTCTGCTCGGCCCTGGCCCCTTCTATCCTCCTGGCCCAGGCAGGCGCACCAGGTCCCAACAATCCAGTTGTCACCGCTACGCGGATCGTCGAGGCGATTGACGACAATCGACTTGCCATACTTGCCGGCAACACGCACCCTCGTGCCAGGGTCGAGTTTGACCGCGGCCGCGTCAGCCCTGCCTTGCCCGCGGGAGACCTGTTCCTCATCCTGCGCCGCAGTCCTGAAGCTCAGGCAGCGTTCGACAGTCTTGTCGCGGAGCAGTATGACACCACCTCTCCGCACTACCATGAGTGGCTCTCGGCCAAAGAGGTCGGCGATCAATTCGGCCCAACTTCATCTGACGTAAATGCCGTCTCCAACTGGCTCCTGAGCAAAGGCTTCTCCATCGAAGAAGTCAGCCCCGACCGCCTCACCATCCGCTTCAGCGGCACCGTCGCCCAGGTTGAGTCCTGCTTTCACACCGAGTTGCACCACCTGGAAATCCACAATTCCTCCACTGCGCCGCAGAGTTTCATTGCCAACATGGCTGATCCGAAAATCCCTGCCGCACTGCTCCCCGTCGTCGTTGGCGTCAAAGCCTTGCATAACTTTTTCCCCCAGCCCCTCCATCGCCTCGGGGGCCAGGTCACCCTCAATCCTGAAACAGGAAATTGGGCCCGCAGTCTACCGCCACAGCCAGTTTCCGCGTCAACCGGGCCCGCAATTGCAGCCCGTCCCCGCCCGTTTTTTGGCACCATCGACGGCTACGGCGACCTCATCGAAGACGTCGCACCCTACGACTTCGCGACAATCTACAACGTGCTGCCCCTCTGGCAGGCCGCGACCCCGATTGATGGAACAGGCCAGGCTGTCGCAATCGCTGGAACCAGCAATATCAATCCAGCCGATATTGCCGCATTTCGCAGTGCCTTCGGCCTGCCCGTCAAGGCTCCCTCGGTCATCATCACCAACAGCAACCCCGGCAACTGTCCCAACGCCAACAGCTCCTGCTTTGGCGCGCTGGTTGAAAACTCCCTCGATGTGGAGTGGGCCGGTGCCGTCGCAAAGGGGGCCAACATCGTTCTCGTCACCTCCAGCGCTCCCACTGCCACCACCGATGCTCTTTTTCTGTCTGAAAACTACATCGTCCAGCACAAGACCGCCCCGGTCATGAACGTAAGTTATGGCCAATGCGAACTGGCCCTCGGCACCGCCGGCAACATCGCCTACAACAACCTCTGGCAGACCGCTGCAGCCGAGGGAATCGCCGTCGTCGTTGCCTCCGGAGATGCCGGCTCACCTGCCTGCGATCAGGGATTTGATGCCGTCAATGGAATTCCTTATGCCGCCCAGTTCGGTTTGCAGGTCAGCGGAATTACATCCACTCCCTACAACACCTCTGTCGGCGGAACTGATTTCAACTGGGGCACCAAGGCAGCCCCCTACTGGAACGCAACGAATAACTCCACCACCCACGCCAGCGCCCTCGGGTATATCCCAGAAGTACCCTGGAACTCCACCTGCATCAATCCCCTGGCTCTGCCTCCGTTAGCAAGCGACGCCGCCTATCTCGGTGCCCCAGCCGTCACTGACGCCGAATCAGCCTGTAACTTCATCCTGAACTACGGCAAGTCAATCTACACAAACTACGGAGTCGAACTACGCGGTCTGCTCGACACCATCGGTGGCGGCGGCGGTGTCAGTGCCTGCACCACCAGCAATTCCGGCTACGTTTCAACCTGCGCAGGAGGGTATGCCAAGCCAGCCTGGCAAAAGGGAGTCACCGGAATTCCCGCTGACAGTCGTCGCGACATCCCCGACGTTTCCTTTTTCGCCTCAAACGGCTTCCTCGGCAGTTCCTACCTCATCTGTGTCTCTGCCGGCGGTAGCCCCTGCACCTACTCCGCAACCTCCCAGCCTACCGCGCAGGAAGTTGGTGGCACCTCGGTTGGCTCTCCAGCCATGGCCGGAGTCATGGCCCTCATCAATCAGAAATCCGGCAAGGCTCAGGGGAATCCCAACAGCCTTCTCTACACGCTCGCCTCTGAGCAAACCTACGCAAATTGCACTGCAAAAACCGTCAAAGCGTCCAGCACCTGCGTCTTCAATGACGTCAACATCGGTACCAATGCCATGGCCTGCATTAACGGAGCACCCGGATGCAGTGTGCTTAACCCCCAGGATGCCGTCGGAGTTCTCGGCGGTTACCCGGCCGGGGTAGGCTACGACCGGGCTACCGGCCTCGGCTCGTTGAATGTCGCAAACATCGTCAACAACTGGCCAACGTCGACGGCTCTCCCCGTCGTCTCCCTGTCTGCCTCCAGCCTTGCTTTCACGGCAACCGTGCAGGGTGCCTCAAGCGCAAGCCAGGTCGTTGCGCTTAAAAATACGGGCAAATCAGCGCTGTCCCTCAACGCGACGGGGCAGGGAATCAGCATCGTCGGGACCAACTACACTTCCTTTCTCCAGACCAATACCTGTGGCACCAGCCTCGCTGCGGCTGCGTCCTGCGCCATCACCGTCACCTTCAAACCGGCTGCAGTCGGCCTCTTGTCCGCCTCCATACGCATCGGCGATAACGCCTACGGGTCGCCCCAATCCGTTTCCCTCAGCGGCACAGGAACCGCCCCGAAACCGGCTGCCGTCCTTTCCGCAAACTCCCTGAGCTTTTCCGCAACCAAGGTTGGCACCTCCTTCTCTGCACCCAAAATCACGCTTTCTAATCCTGGATCAGGCGCGCTTTCCGTCTCCAGCATCACCATCGCCGGAACCAACGCCACATCCTTCTCGCAAACCAACACCTGTGGCACCACCCTCGCCGTCGGTGCCTCCTGCGGGATTACGGTCACCTTCAAGCCCACAGTCGTCGGCTCCCTCACTGCCGCGCTCACAGTCGCCGACAATGCCAGCGGTTCGCCGCAAAAAGTAGCTCTCAGCGGCACGGGAAGCGCAACCTCGGTCCGGCTACCTCCAAGGAAAGCCATCGCTGCATCAGAAAACAACGACGCCGTCAGGGCCCAGGTAGCGGCAAACTACGGCAGGCTCCCGCTGCGATTCGAAGCCAATCAAGGCCAGGCAATCCAATCCGCCAGGTATGTAGCGCGAGGCAGCGGCTACGCCCTCTCCCTGAATAGCCAGGAAGCAATCCTCACCCTCGGCAGATTTGTCTCCGGAAAGACCCCACACGGGCAGCCTCGCCCCGATGTGCTCCGGATGCAGCTTGCCGGGGCAAATCCCCAGGCAGCGCCCATGGGTCTCGATCAGCTCCCCGGAACATCCAACTATCTCCTCGGCAATGACCCAAGCCGCTGGCATACCGGCGTTCCCAGCTTTGCTAAAGTGCAGTATCCCCAGGTTTATCCCGGCATCGATCTCGTCTATTACGGGAATCAGCAGCAGTTGGAATACGATTTCGTCGTCGCGCCACAGGCCAATGCATCCTGCATTCATCTGCATTTTGCCGGAGCGCACTCCCTCAAGCTCGACGCCCTGAGCAACCTCGTCATCGAGGCACCCAACGGCCAGATCGCCTTTCACAAGCCCGTCGCTTACCAGCAAATCGAGGGCCAGCGTCACCCGGTCGAGGCCAGCTTTCAACTCCTCGCCGACAACTCCGCCGCTTTTGCTTTAGGCCCCTACGATCACTCCAGCCCTCTGGTCATCGATCCAACCCTCGTCTACGCCACGTTCCTCGGCGGCAGCAACTCAGACTCAATCGTCGCCATCGCTGTCGATTCCAGCGGTGCTGCCTACGTCACCGGCACAACAGCTTCGACCGACTATCCAGTCACGCCCGGTGGCTTGCAGAGTACCTTCAGCACCGCCTTCGTCACCAAGCTCAATTCATCCGGAACCGCGCTCGTCTATTCGACTTTCCTCGGCGGCAGCGGCAGCTCCTCCGGAGGCGATAACGGCCTCTCGATTGCCGTCGATTCCAAGGGCAATGCCTACGTCACCGGCTCGACGTATTCAACCAACTTCCCCGTAACCAGCGGCGCTTTTCAAGCCACCAATAACTCCAAAAGCTCCACCGGGTTTGTGTCAAAAATCAATCCTGCCGGTACCGCACTTGTGTACTCCACCTATCTCGGCGGCACTAAAACGGACAATGCAGCATCCCTGGCCCTCGACTCCGCCGGAAATGCGTTCATTGCCGGATCTGCATACTCCTCTGACTTTCCCACCACCACCGGCGCTTTCCAAACCAAGAACAACTCCGGCGCAAGTTTCGGATGGAACGAATACGTTGCCAAACTCAACCCCACTGGAACAGCTCTTGCCTACGCAACCTACATCGGCGGCAGCGGAGATTATGGCTCGCCCAGCGGCATCCGCGTCGCCATCGACTCCGCAGGCGAAGCCTTTGTAAGCTCCACCGTTCTTTCGAAAGATTTCCCCGTAACCGCGACAGCATTTCAAAAGACCAACAACGCAACCGGGCGCGGCAACATGACCCTGGCCAGGCTCAACTCCTCCGGCACCAAGCTGCTCTACGCCACCTACCTCGGTGGTAGCAGCAGTCCCTACGGAGACGATGTAGCCGGCGGACTGGCCGTCGATAGCGCCGGAAACGCCTACCTCAGCGGCACCACCCATGAAACCAACTTCCCGGTAACCTCGGGTGCATTTCAAACCACAAACAACACGGGTGCCAGCGGCAAATCCCAGGGCTTCGTCTCCAAGTTAAACCCCACCGGAAGCGCCCTCGTTTACTCCACCTACCTCGGAGGCACGGGAGGCGTCTCCGGCGACCGTGCGTTTGGCCTCACCATCGATAGCGCAGGCGACGTTTACGTCACCGGCTCCACCGGCTCATCTGACTTTCCCGTGACCAAAAACGCCTTCCAGGCGACCAACGCCGCATCCTTCAACAACGGTGCAGTCGTCTTCCTGACAGAATTCAATCCAACTGCCACAGCCTTGCTCTACTCCACCTACATGGGTGGCAACTACTCCTACGCAGACACTGGATACGGCATCGCCCTTGGCAGCAACGGAGCCATCTACCTGGCGGGAACCACGGGAGCCAAGGATTTCCCCGTCACCTCAGGCGCATACAAGACCAGTTTCAATTCCTCAAACTTCACCACCGGGTTCCTTGCCGAATTCCTCCTCGGCTCCGCACCCGCGACCATTCCCACCACCACCACCCTGCTCTCCAGCACCAACCCCACCGTCGCTGGGACCAAACTCACATTTACGGCCGTTGTTTCCCCTTCCACAGGGACCGCCATACCCACCGGCAACGTCGTCTTTAACGTCGACCTGGCCAACGTCGCCACCGTTGCCCTCAACAGCAGCGGAATCGCCACCTATACAACGCCATCCGCATTCGCACTCGGCCAGCACGCCATCCTTGCAAGCTATGCCGGAAACACGACATTCTCCTCCAGTGGCGGCGGGCTGACCGAAAGCATCACCCCCCTGGCTCCTGTCATCAAGCCCGCTACCGGCGTCTACTCGGCTGCCCAACTCGTCACAATTTCAGACGCTACCCCCGGTACTTCCGTCTACTACACCCTCGACGGAACAGTCCCCACCGCTACATCCCCCAAATTCACCACACCTCTACTCATCAGCAATTCCTCATTCCTGCAGGCCATCGCGGTTAGTCCTGGGGTTCCAGCCAGTGCCGTTGCCTATGCATCCTACAAACTGGTCGGCGCACCTACCGCCTTGGCCGTTCCAGCCACCACTCTGGGCACGACGACCGCCACCATCAACGGCCTCGTCAATCCGCTGGGTTTGGTTGGCACCTATTCCTTTCAATACGGCACCAGCGCAGCCGCTTTGACCTCCAGCACACCCAAAACCGCGCTCGGCGGTTCAATTCTCGGCAATCGCTTGTCCTTCATCCCCGTTCCGGTCAGCGCCCCCTTGACGGGCTTGAAATCGAAAACCACGTACTACTACCAGGTTGTCATCACGACGGTAGCGGGTACCAGTTCCGGCCAGGTCCTCAGCTTCACCACCAACTAAGCGAATGCGGTCACGCCAGCCCTCCAAGGGGCGGCCTATGCAGGAGAAGAGCATGTTCAACAAGACTCAGCGAACAACGAACCACAGGCGCATCACCTCGGGAATATGCCTTGGTCTGTTCATCGCATCCGTGACTACGGCGGCCAACAGCTCTGCGCCAACTCCCCAACCAGTCGAATCAGTCCAGCCAGCCCAGCCCCTCTCCGCCGCCCGCGTCATACAGAACTACGGCACTCTTCCCCTGAGTTTTGAGGCCAATCAGGGCCAGGCAGACAAGCAGGTCCGATTCCTCGCCCATGGCAATGGCTACGGCCTCTTTTTGACCGGCAGCGAAGCCGTCCTCGCGCTCCGTAAATCCACCCGCAACGCCAACCCGCTCTATCATCGCCTCCTCAGCAGCCACGGTGTCGCCCCCGGGCCCGGTGCGCCTCCCCCCCCTGGAGGTTTGGAGTCGGGCACAAATGCGACCCCGGACCCGGTCCAGCCCTCTTCAAAAGTGGACGTCCTGCGCATGCAGCTTGCCGGTGCCAACCCAGAGTCCAATCCCGTTGGCGAAGAAATCATGCCCGGCACAACCAACTACTTTCGCGGCAATGACCCCGCCCAGTGGCACTCTGCCATCGCAAACTTCCAGAAAGTTCGCTACCCCGGCGTCTACCCCGGCGTCGATCTCGTCTATTACGGCCGCCAGCGTCAGCTCGAATATGACTTTGTGGTGGCCCCCGGTGCAGATCCCCGACCCATCCAGCTTCACTTCGCTGGTGCCACCAGCCTCAAACTCGAGCACAGCGGCAGTCTCACCATTGCCGCAGAAGACGGCTCCATCGCTTTCCAACAGCCGCAGGTGTATCAGACGGTTAATGGCTCGCGTCACGCCATCACCGGTGCCTTCCGTTTACTCGCCGACAACTCCGTAGGATTCACCCTCGGCCACTACGACCACTCCAAGCCACTCATCATCGACCCCATCCTCGCCTACTCCACCTACTTCGGCGGTTCCAGCGCAGAATTTGTCGTCGCCGTTACCGCCGATTCCTCCGGCAATGCCTTTGTAACCGGCCTCACGATCTCTGAAGACTTCCCCCTCACTGCGGGCGCATTCCAGGCGGTAGACTTTGCTACCCCGTCCAATGCCGTCAGCACCGCATTCATCAGCAAGTTCAATCCCTCTGGCACTGCGCTGCTCTATTCCACCTACCTCGGTGGAATCGCAATCCCCAATACACTCCACGCACAGGGCGACTACGGCAAAGCAATCGCGGTCGACTCCGCAGGCAACGCCTACATCACCGGCTACACCTATTCCAGCGATTTCCCCATCACCAGCGGAGCTTTTCAGAAAGGCAATCAAGCCGCTTCCATCGCCCTGGCCACAGGGTTCGTCACCAAGCTCAACCCCAGCGGCACCGGATTGGTTTACTCCACGTACCTCGGCGGCAACACCCTCGACGAACTCAGTGGCATCGCCATCGATGCGGCCGGAGACGCCTTCATCTCTGGTATTTCCTTCTCGTCGAACTACCCCACCACCGCTGGTGTTCTGCAAACCGTCAACAACTCGTTCGCGCAAAACGGTTACAACTCCGTGATCACCAAGCTCAACCCAACCGGCAGCGCACTCATCTACTCAACCTATCTCGGCGGCGCACAGAGCAGCGGTTCAGCCCTCGGCAGCATCTACTGGACCAACCCAATTGTCGTCGATAAGTCCGGCAACGCCTACGTCGCTGGCTTCACTTCTTCTGGCAACTTCCCCGTCACCCCCGGCGCTTTCCAGACCTCCGCATCCGGCCCACTTGCCGTCACCGTGTCCAAACTCAACCCCACCGCGACTGCGCTTCTCTACTCCACCTATCTCGGAGGCAGCCTCAGCGGCTCATTCGGCGCCATCTGCGAGGGGCTTGCCGTCGATAGCGCAGGCAATGCCTACGTGGCCGGCTACACCGACGAGACAGATTTTCCCGTCACCACCGGCGCCTTCCAGACCGTAAATAAGGCCGGCAGAAACACAACCTACTCGATCTTCTCCAATGAAAACGGCTTCCTCACCAAAATCAATCCAACCGGCAAAGCGCTCGTCTACTCAACCTACCTCGGCGGCACCACCGGGCCCTGGGGCGGAGACCAGATCTACGGCCTCGCCCTCGACACCTCAGGCAACGCCTACCTGGCCGGAAGCGCCATGTCCGCCGATTTCCCTGTAACCGCAAACGCCTTCCAGCCCAAAAATCACGGCGCCACCCACTGCTGCGACTACACTGCCTACGCCAGCAACGCCTTCCTCACCGAGGTCAATCCCACCGCAACCGCCCTGGTCTACTCCACCTATCTCGGCGGCGCAGGAACCCAGAATCCGCTCGGCCCCGGTGCCTCCGGGGACTCCGCCTATGACATCGCCCTTGGGCCCCACGGCTCGGCCTTCATCGTCGGCTTTACCTCTTCAGCCAACTTCCCCGTCAGCGCCGGCGCTTTCAAGACCAAGTACAAAACCCAGCAGAACACGGGATTCCTCGCCGCCTTTGATCTCGGCACAGCACCCACCACCCTCGATACCGTCACCACCCTCACCGCCAGCGCCAACCCCGTCAATCCGGGTACCAAAATTACGTTCACCGCCGTCGTTGCTCCAGCCTCCGGCACCGGCGTGCCCACCGGCAAGATCACCATCGCAATCGATGAAGTTACAGTCGCAGTCCTCACACCAAGCAGCCAGGGCGTCGTCTCCTACTCCACCGCCAGCCTGCCCGCCGGGGAACATTACATCCTCGCCAGCTACAGTGGCAGCTCCAGCTTCGCCACCAGCGGCGACGGCCTCAACGAATTCGTCGCGCCTCTCATACCAGTCATCTCCCCACCCGCCGGAACCTACACCTCCCAGCAGACCGTCACCATCTCCAACCCCACCCCAGGCGCAGCGCTCTACTTCACGCTTGATGGCTCAATTCCCTCGCGCTTCGGCACCGCCTATACCGGCCCGATTACCGTCAACTACGCCAGAACCATCAAAGCCGTCGCCGTCTCCGCAAACTCGGCAGACAGCGTCCAGGCATCCTCCGCCTACAACATCATCGGTTCGCCGCTGGTCCTGGCAGCGCCCGCCAACGCACTGAACGCAACCAATGCCACCTTGAATGCATTCGTCAACACACTCGGTCTGGCAGGCTCCTGCGTCTTCCAATACGGAACCAGCGCCACCGCACTCACCGTCAGCACACCGGCATCTGCACTCGCAGCAGCCAATACCCGGGTCGCCGCCACCGCCAACCTCACCACCCTCAAGTCCAAAACCACCTACTACTTCAGGGTCGTCGTCACCACCCCCGGCGGCATCACCACCGGCCCCGTGCTCAGCTTTGCCACCAATTAGCCCTTCACCGCCGCTCCCTTGTCAAAGTACACCTCGATCTCTTCCAGGGAGCGGCCCTTGGTCTCCGGCAGCAGCACCGCCGACGTCAGAAAATAAAGCACCGTGCACCCCGCCCAGAAAAAGAACATCGCAAAAATGCCGTAGTTCCCCACAACCGGCAGAAAAACAGCTGCTATCAGCGTCGAAATCCCCTGGTTCAGCAGCAGCGCAATCCCCATCCCCATCGCCCGAATCCGCGTCGGCATCAGCTCCGAAAGCATCAACCACACCACCACCCCAGGCCCCACCGAGTAGGAAGCGATAAACAGCCCCAGGCACAGTGTAATCAGCCAGCCCGTCGCCTCCGTCGGCACCGGCCCATACTGTGCCCGTTTCACCGTGAGAGTTTTACCAGGCGTTTCCTGTGCAATCCGTGCCACCGGGTCAGCATCGTTGCTCAGCACCGTGATGACCTTGTCTCCCTCACCCGTCGAATACAGCACCGTCAGCGCCATCGGACGCCCACCCACCGCTGGCCCAAGCGTCTGCTCATTCACCGGCAGCGCCAGCGATCCCCCAACCATCGCGCTCTGCACTCGGCTCAGCACATCTTTCCGCTCCGACTCAAAGCTGTGAAAAACCAGCCCGCCCGCCACCAGCGAAAGCACAATCCCCCCCGTCCCCAGGTTCAGCAGAAACCGCCGCCCCTTCCGGTCCACCAGCATCACCGCCACAATCGTCATCAGGCAGTTCAGCACCTTCACCGCCACATCGCCCTGCGTCGCATGGCTCGCCGTCATCCCCGCTTGCTTCAAAATGATCACCAGGTAGCCCAGAATCGAGTTGATCCCGGTCGACTGGTTCAGCGAAAGCACAATGCATGCCAGCACAAACGGCACCACGTATTTCCTCTTCAAAAGCGTTCCTGACGCTGCCTGACTCTTGTTTTCAAGTGCCAGCGCCTGCATCTCCCGCAGTTCAGAATCGGCTTCCTCCACGCTTACCAAACGCAGCAAAGCTCCCTTGGCCGCTTCGATGCGCCCTTTTCGAACCAGCCAACGTGGCGTCTCACTTAAAAAGAAGCTGCCCCCAAAAAACAGCAGTCCCGGATAAATCACTGCAAGAAACATCCCCCGCCACGCGTGATTCTGTGCCAGCTTGATGAGTTCCGGGTTGCCGGCCGCCGCTGCAATTGCCGTCTCCGCCTGCTGCGTAAAGTAAAAGCCCGTCAGCGCCGCAACCACAATTCCAAACGTCAGCATGAATTGAAAAATCGCGGTTCCCTGGCCTCGATGCTTCGCGCTCAGGCACTCCGCCAGGTACAGCGGCACCACCACCGCAATCACGCCGCCGCTCATGCCCTGCAAGAGCCGCCCCAGCAAAAGCGGTATAAACCCCTGTGAAATAACGATCAGCCCCACGCTCAGCACAAACATCAAACCACTCACGATCATCATCGTCTTGCGGCCAAACCAGTCTGCAAGCACCCCGGCCACCAGAGACGAAACCATGCCTCCGCCCAGCACCGCAGCTACAATCAGCGACGTCTGCTGCACCGTCAGGTCAATCGTCTTGCTCAGGTAAAGCAAAGCAGCCGCGATCACACCCACGTCAATGCCGTACAACAGACCGCCCAATCCCGCGATAAGCAACAGAAATCGTCCGTAAACCACCGTATTTGCCGAGCGCGAAAACATGCATTGCCCTCCACCGGGAAATCGATTCCCAGCCTTGAGTGAAGTTAAAGTGTGTGAGAAGTATAGGTCAAAAAATCAGACCGCCCGGCATTCCTGCCACGAGCCCCAGGCAGGCGCATTTGAATTCCTGCAACTGACCCCGTCATTGAATCAGGTAAAAATCGCGCATCTCTTGTTCGCTTCACCCAACTTCAATCACCGCCTTTGCCAGGTTCCGTGGCCGGTCCACATCGACCCCATGCTCCAGTGCCATGAAATAAGAAAAAAACTGCAGCGGCACTACCTCGGCAATCGGCAAAAGATGCTCTGAAAGTGGCTCAACAAAGACGCAGTCTGAAACCAGCTGCGCAACCTCCGCGTCTCCTGCATTGGCGATCGCAATCACCGTCGCCCCCTGCGCCTTGAGATCCGCCAGCAATTGCAGCGTCTTCTCATAACGCCCCCGCGAAGCAGGCTGCGTCCGGTCCACCGTCGCCAAAATCACCACCGGTACCCGGTCACTCACCAGCGCATTCGGGCCATGCTTCAACTCGCCCGAGGGGTAGCCCTCCGCATGCACATACGAGGCTTCCTTCAGCTTCAGCGCACCTTCCCGCGCAATCGGGTAGTGCACGCCCCGACCCAGGTAAAGAAAAGTCGAGGCGTCGCGATACTTCGTCGCCAGTTCGTCCATCCGCCTCTCCCAACTGTCCAGTTGCGCTTCCAGCAGTCCCGGCAACCGATTCAGTTCCTCCAGACGCCCTTCAATTTCTGCGTCGCTCAGGGTCTTCCGCCGCTTTCCCTCGTAAAGTGCAAGCAGGTAAAGCACCGTCAGTTGGCACGAAAAGCTCTTGGTCGCCGGAATCGCCAATTCCCGACCGGCTCCCAAGGTCAACGAAGCGGTCGCCTCCTGTGCCATCGTCGAATCAGAAACATTCGTAATCGCCAGTGTCCGCTGCCCCCGGCCATGCGCCTCACGCAAGGCGGCAAGCGTATCCGAGGTCTCGCCCGACTGCGAAATCACAATCACAGACGGTCGCCTGCTCTCCTCGTTGCCCCGGCAACTGTATTCGCTGGCATACTCCACGTCCACTGCCAATCCGCACAGGTCTTCAAGCACCACCTCCGCATACAGGCCACTGTGCCGACTCGAACCGCTCGCGGCGATCAACACCTCGCCATCTGCGCTCGACCAGGCATCCAGCCCCGACCACCGTGGCTCATTGAGACGCCCGCTCTCGACATACATATCCACAGTCCGGCGGATAGCCTCCGGTTGCTCATGGATTTCTCTCAACATGGCATGGACAAACTCACGCATCCCCGGTTGGCCTCCAGCTTTCCCAGACTCTCAAAACAGTTTCCAGTTCCCGATCATACTAAGCCGATAAGCTTCATGGCTTGTCGGCATTTTGGCGCGCGTCAACCGACCTCGTCAGTAATGCCTCGCAGCAAGCGAACCATCTCCTCAACATCCTCAGGATGAACCGGTCCCATCGGCGCTTGATCTGAGCTTTCAGCCGTCCTCTCTCCCGGTACCCAGCTCTGCGAACGATACTCCTTCCGAATCAGCGAACCGTGAAAATCCGCGATCCCGGTCCGCCGGGCCACCTCCGCAGCATTTTGCAAAGTCAGGCTGCCGCCGGCCATCACCCGTATCCGCCCCTTCGCCTGCCGACGCAGCAAAGCAATCCGTTCAGCCCCCGTCAGTACATCCGCCTCGCCGCCCGAAGTGAGCACAAAATCAGCTCCCGCCTCAATCACAGCCTCGAGTGCCTCCTCCTGCGACCGTGTCTCATCAAACGCGCGGTGAAACGTCACCCGCAGCGGCGCAGCCAGTTCCGCAACCTCCCGCGTTCGTCCCACGTCAACGCTTCGGTCCTCATGCAGCACGCCAATGACTACCCCGGCAGCCCCGGCAGCCCCTACCTCCCGCGTCTGCCGGCAAAGCAAGTCAAACTCCGCTTTTGAATACACAAAATCCCCGCCCCGTGGCCTCACCAGTACATGCACTGGAATCGAAACCGCCTCCAGCGTCGCGCAGACCAACTCCATCGCCGGAGTCACACCGCCAATCCTCAACTCGCTGCAAAGCTCCACCCGGTCCGCGCCACCCTGTTCCGCAATCCGCGCCTGCTCCACACCCTCCACGCACATCTCAAACGCCAACGCTCACCCCATTCTCCAATCAGTTGTCTTGCCGATCATTACTACCAAAACGCGCAGAATCATTCCAGAGATACAGGATTCGCATCAACACACAAATCCGATGCAATCGCCTGCCCCCTCACCTGCCCCCTGACCTGCCCATGAAACGGGCCCAGCAGCAGATATGTCCCCGGTCTGTTATGCCAACCATACGCCCGGTTGATACCGGAAAACACCTAAGCCGCACTGAAAGCGGGCGCAAAATATCGCAATCTGCAATCGAGGGTCGAGAAAATCGTTACCCCCCCCCTCCCCCCCCCAGGAATGGTCAAATTGGCCATTTTTCATTCCACCTTCAGTAGCCGTTCGAAATAAGTCAGTTAGCCGCAGATTTCCCCTCCAAAATGCCCGGATGCTATCCTGCGGTCATAGAATTGCATCCCGGAAAGCGAAATCATGGCGCGCAGCAAACACTCGGCTTCACTTCTCTCCAGGCGGGCGCTCCTTAAAGGCATGGGCCTCGCCCCGCTGGCTTTTCGCGCCGCCCCATTCTTTGGCTCGCCGCTTTTCCTCGGTTCTCCAGGTGCCCCTGCCAACGCAAACCCCTCTTTCCCGTTTGCTGACATTCGTCTGAAACCGCATTACCCCGCGAAATCGCCGCTAGCCGACGTCCTGCGCCTCGTCGCTCCCGGCTCAGATAGCTACATCACTGAGAGATACGCATTCGAAATTGCCGCCGTCCTCCGCCGCTGGAGCGAAGCCCTGAAATCGTCTCCGCGCGATCTAGCACCCATTGCCGAATCGATCGACCTCTCAATTCAGGCTTCCACCCTTTCCGTCGGCAAAGAATCTCCCGTCCGCTCGGGCCAGGGAATCACCGTCGTTCACCGTCAGTTCTCGCCGGACCAGGGTTCAGGCCGCGAAAAGTTCCTCGAAGCGCTCAAAGCCTGGCTCGGAGTAGCGTCACGTGTCGAAATCGCAGAGTTTGAGCTCATCGGCATTGAAGAAATCTCATCTGCTCCTTTGACCATCAGCTTGGAAATTCGCTACGACTTTGTCCTCAGCCAAGGCTCGGGCAATGACCAGCAACGGCAAGAGCGCGTCGGCAACTGGCATACCGCATGGACTCAAAGCTCATCACAAACCTGGGTCGTCCACGAGTGGAAGGCCAGCGAAGAAACCGTCAGTCAATCGAAAGGGCCAGGATTCATCGACGTCACAGCCCAGGCGCTCGGAGCAACTGACTCCTACAACAGCCAGTTGTTGCACGGTGTCGATTACTGGCGCACCGTTCTCGACGGAGCCAGTGGAATCGATGTGTATGGCAACAACGGCGTAGCTGTCGGAGATTTCGACAACGATGGCTTCGATGACCTGTACGTCTGCCAGCCCGCTGGCCTGCCCAATCGCCTCTACCGCAACCGAGGCGACGGCTCATTCGAAGACGTCACCGAAAAGTCCGGTCTCGGCATCCTCGATGGCACAGCCTGCGCGCTCTTTGCGGACTTTGATAATCGTGGACTTCAGGACCTGCTCGTTGTCTGTGGCAGCGGCCCGTTATTCTTCCGCAACCAGGGCAATGGAACTTTCGCCATCCAGCGTGACGCTCTGCAGTTCGCCCAACCGCCTCAAGGAACCTTCACCCACGCTGCTCTGGCTGATTATGACCGGGACGGACGGCTCGATATTTACCTCTGCACCTACTCCTACTACGTCGGCCTCGACCAATATCACTACCCGGCTCCGTACTTTGATGCGCGCAACGGCCCTGCCAACTTCCTCCTGCATAACGAAGGAAACGGTCACTTTGTCGACCGCACCGAAACCGCCGGTCTCAGTGCCGAAAACGATCGCTATAGCTTCGCATGTGCCTGGGGAGACTTCGATGGCGACGGCTGGCCAGACCTCACCGTGGCCAACGACTTTGGCCGAGGAAATCT
Organism: Acidobacteriota bacterium; assembly: GCA_025359885.1. Classification (GTDB taxonomy): domain Bacteria; phylum Acidobacteriota; class Terriglobia; order Terriglobales; family Acidobacteriaceae; genus Acidicapsa. The sequence continues at coordinate 31,483 of JANYDG010000024.1, read as the reverse complement.
CTACCGCAACAATGGCGACGGTACTTTCACAGCCGTCTCCCAGACCGCGCACATCGGCGACCCCGGCGCCGGCATGAGCGCCAGTTGGTCTGACTACGACAACGACGGCAAACCCGATATCTACGTCGCAAACATGTGGTCTGGAGCGGGCCAGAGAGTCTCCGCGCAAAAGCAGTTCCACGAAAAAGCGCCTGAAACCATTCGCAGCTACTATCGCCAGCATGCTCGAGGGAACGCCCTGTATCGCAACCTCGGTGAAGGGAAGTTCCAGAACGTCTGCCAACCTGCCGGTGTCGAAATGGGTCGCTGGTCGTGGTGCTCAGATTTCTGGGATTTTGATCATGACGGCTTCCCTGACATTTACATCGCGAACGGATACATTTCGGCACCAGATCAGGCAGGGCAGAACAAGAGTGATCTGGGCAGCTTTTTCTGGCGGCAAGTGGTCGCCAAATCACCGGAAGACTCAACTCCATCGCTAGCCTACGAGCATGGCTGGAGTGCCCTCAATGAACTCATTCGGTCCGACTCCTCGTGGAATGGCTTCGAGCGCAACGTTATGTTTGCCAACAACCGCAACGGAACGTTCTCCGAGGTATCCGGCGTGTTGGGACTGGATTTTCCCCAGGACAGCCGCTCCTTCGCTCTCGGGGATATTGACCACGACGGCCGCCTCGAAGTCATCCTCAAAAACCGTAACTCCCCTCAACTACGCATCCTGCGCAATGCGATGGAGGATATCGGAGACTCAATTGCATTCCGTCTCCGGGGGCATGCAAGCAACCGCGATGCGATCGGCACTGCAATCACTGTCGAAGTGGGCAGCCTCCGCCAGACACGCCAACTTCAGGCTGGCTCTGGATTCCTCAGCCAGCATTCCAAAGAATTGTTTTTCGGACTCGGCAATCCGCAAGGCAAAGTTCGCGTCACAGTGCAATGGCCAAACGGACTCAGGCAGACATTTGAAGATCTGCCAGCGAATCACCGTATCCACATAGAAGAAGGCTCGCCCAGCTTCGGCGCGAAGCCTTTTTCTCCCACACCCTTTGTGCAGTCCTCTGCTGTCTCGCAGTTCGAACTGCTGCCTGCGAAAGCTGAGACCTGGCTGATCGAACCCCTTAAGGCGCCAGAATTTTCGCTGACTGACCTGGCAGGAAATGAGCGCGCCCTTCGAGCATTTCAGGGGACCTGTGTTGTGCTCAATTTTTGGGTGACAGAGTCTTCGGTTGCTTGCGATCAGTTGCGGGCTTTTCACCAGCGCCGGTCACTTCTTGCCGAGAGTTCTGTTCAGGTCGTAGCTGTCAACCTCGATGAGCCTGGCAATCTCGATGAGCCTGGCAAACTCGCCACTGCCAGGTCATTTGCCGAGCGGGAAAAGCTTGGTTTTCCTGTGCTCTTTGCCTCTGAAGAGACGGCCGGTATCTACAACATCATCTATCGCTATCTTTTTGATCGCCGTCGAGATCTCCCTTTTCCGGTCTCCTTCCTGTTGGACAAAAGCGGCATGATCGTCAAGGTGTATCAGGGCGCGGTCGATCCCCAGCGCCTGGCGGAAGATGCAAAGGCAATTCCCGCCACGACCACCGCCCGTCTCGAAAAGGCGCTGCCGCTCGGTGGCATCCTTTACCAAGGGGCGTTCCAGCGCAACGACTTTACTTATGGTGTTGCTCTTTTTCAGCACGGCTATTTCGACCAGGCTGCAGAGTCTTTCCAGCAAGTGGTCGCCACCAAGCCGAACGATCCCGAAGCTTTTTATAATCTAGGCACTCTCAGTCTGCGCCGAAATGACTTTGCCAAGGCGCGCCTGTACCTCGAAAAAACCTTGCAGCTCAAATCGGACTATCCAGAGGCATGGAATAACCTGGGCATGATGGCTGCCCAGGAAGGTCATCCAGACCAGGCAATCCAGAATTTCGAGCAGTCTCTGCAACTGCGTCCAAGTTACGCGATCGCGCTCCTCAACCTGGGAAATGTTTATCGCCGACAGGGGAACTTCACAAAGGCCTCAGAGTCCCTGAATCAAGCCCTCGAACTTCAACCCGATGATCCGGAAGTGACCTACAGCCTCGGCATGATGTACGCCCAACAGGGCCAGTTGCCCCGTGCAGCCGACTTCCTGCACAAGGCTATTGAGCTTCGTCCCGACTACCCGGAGGCTCTCAATAACCTGGGCGTTCTTTTTGTCCGCTCCCAGGACTATGCGCAGGCTGAGGAGCAGTTCAAGACCGCCATCCGGCTCATTCCCAACTTTGACCAGTCCTATCTCAATCTCGCACGCCTCTATGCCATTCAACAGAACAAGCAAAAGGCCATCGATATTTTGCAGCAACTGCTGGCTTTACAGCCCCAAAACCCCAACGCAAGCCAAGCCTTGAAAATGCTACAATGAGCGCCTTGAGGGCACTTCGATTTGTTTCAAGGAATGATGATCCGCGCCAAAAGACAACTCCATGGTAGGTCCATCATGGCACGGAGAACCTCAGGGATTGGCTCTATCCTGCTGCCCTTCTTCGTGCTCAGCGCCTCACTGAACCTCCAGCAGGTGTCGTCAGCTCAGACTCCTCCTCACGCGCCCGCTGTCAGGAAATCCGACGCCAGGCTGTCTCCTGAATTCCAGAAAATCAAAGAGTTGGTTCAGCAAGGTCACCTCGATGAGGCCCGTTCGCAGGTGCTCGAACAGCTCCAGCGGACGCCGGCAAGCGTCGAAGGCTTGAATCTTCTCGGCATCATCGAGATGAACCGGCACGACTACGCAGCAGCAGAATCGGCATTTCGGAATGCAATTCGCCTGGCGCCTTCGTCTGTTAAAACGCATGTCAATCTGGGAAATTTCTACATGGCCCAGAAGCAGGCAGACCCAGCAGATAAAGAGTTCCGAACCGCTCTGCGCATCGAACCTGCGAATCAGGATGCCAACTACAACCTGGGAATTCTGCTCATGGCTAGAGGACTGCCAGCCGAAGCAATAACGCATTTTATCCGCGTCCGTCCCGCGAACATTGCTACAACGATCAACCTTATCCAGGCCTATTTCCAAACCAATCGGACCGCAGAAGCTTTGCACCTTGCCACCGATCTTTCTAATCAGAATAAGGCCGATGTCCAGGTGCATTTCTCACTTGGCAGCATGCTGGCATCAGCAAAGCAATACCAGCAGGCCCAGGCGGAGCTGGAGCAGGCTGACGCACTGCAGCCTGGTACCTTCGAGATTCTCTACAACCTCGGTCAGACTTTCCTGCGCAATAACGAATTTCCAAAGGCTGAGCTCGCCCTTGGGCGCGCTCTCAAGCTCAAGCCGGAGACACCGGATGTGCTCTACCTGCTTGCCCAGGTTTACGAGAAGGAATCCCGCCCACTCGACGCCCTCGACCTGCTTGTTCGCGCACATAAAATTGTCCCTGAAAATATCGACGTCATCTATCTGATGGCCCAGGTCAGCATTTCGCAGAACTATTACGAAGACGCGATTCCACTCCTCGAATCCGGCCTGGAGTTGGCTCCCAGGCGCACTGATCTTCTGGCCACTCTTGGCGAAAGCTACTTCATGTCGGGCAAGGTCAACAAAGCCATCGAGGCCTTCACCAAACTGGTGGATATTGAACCGTCAGCGCGGTCTTATGCGTTCCTCGGTCTGCCGTATCTGTATCTGGGGCGATTCGATGAGGCAAAGAAGTTCTTTCAGCAGGGACTCAAACTCGATCCCCACAACAATTCCTGCCTGTTTAACTCCGGCCTCATCGCCGAACGGCAAGGAGACAACACAGTCGCCGAAGCCAAATTTGTTGAGATTCTCAAGAGCAGTCCTGAATTCCCCGATGCTCTGTTAGAGCTGGCCAATCTGCGCATTGCACAGAAAAACTTTGCCGAAGCTGCTGATCTGCTCCGCAAATACGTCAAGGTGAGCCACAATCCCTCGACCGGCTACTACAAGCTCGCAATGGTCGAGCGCAGTCTGCATCAGACGGCGGCAGCTGACCGCGACCTGAGCGTTTTCCAGACTCTGTCAAAAGACGTTTCGACCGGGCCGTATCCTTTCGAGCACCTGTTTGACTACCTCGATACCCGCTCTAAACTTGACCAGGGAGCCCGTAATCAGCTTGACCTCGCCGAGCTCAATAATGAGATCAAGAAGCATCCCGACCAGCCCGAAAACCTCTATATGCTTGCCGAGGCTTACCTGAAATCCGGCAAGTTTGACGACGCGCGCAGCACCATTGCAGACTTGGACAAACTGAGCGCTTCTGACTTCCGCACCCTGACAGGCGTGGGTGTTCTGCTCGCTCGCTATCACCTTTACGATGAAGCAATCCAGCACTTTCAGTTGTCATTAGTCGCCAACCCAGATTCCGATGAGGTCAAGTTCGACCTGGCCAACGCCTATTTCCGCAGACGACAATTCACTGAAGCTCTCGCCGCAGCCGACCGGGTTTCAGAGGCGGGCCGTAAAGACGATGCTTATTTGTCTTTGCTGGGCGATATCTACGCTCATCTGGGCGATACCGCCGGCGCAGAAGTAATCTTCCTCGATGTGATCAACCGTAACCCTGATAACGATCAGGACTATTTGACGATGGCACTGCTCCAGTTTCGCCAGAACAATGTCGCGGCAGCCAAGCAGACCCTCCTCAAAGGGCAGGCTCGCATTCCCGGCTCAGGCAAGATCCTTTGGGGCCTCGGCCTCACTTCCATTTTGGAAGGAAATACGGCAAAAGCTGCGGATGAGTTGGAGCGCGCTGTTGATCTGCTTCCCGAGTGGCCAGGCAGTTATTCGACCCTCGGCGTCTTTTATTTTCAGACGGGGCAGATTGCCAAGGCTCAGGAAGTCCTCAATCGGTTCAAAAACAGCAGCGCCGTGGGTGGACTTGATATCACCCGCATCGAACAGGTACTCGCGCAGGCTCCGGCAACTTCTTCGACGCTCAACGAGCCAATGACCGCGGCAAAGCAAACTCAGCTTCTCCAACTCGCGCTGTCCCTCGCCGATAGGACGCTTTAGCCATGTCGCTGCTTCGTGCTCGCATGAACTTGGCCGTCTGCCAGCCAATTCTTCTGCTTCTGCTTCTTTCAGGTGCTGGCTGCAATTGGAAAGCAATGGCGCAAAAGCCGGCCAAGGCTGAACCACCCGCGACTCCCATCGCCGTCCGTTTTACAGATATCCATAAGGCCGCGGGCATTACATTCCTCCAGGATGGCACCCAAAGCGATCAAAAGTACTATCTGGAAACCATGGGAACGGGCGTTGCCTGGCTGGATTACGATCAGGATGGACTCATGGATCTCTACTTTGTCCAAACTGCAGCCACCGATGTTTACAAGCCGCCAGCGCCCCTGCGCTCTGCCCTCTATCACAACAACGGCGACGGTACTTTTACCGATGTGACGGCCAAAGCTGGCGTCGGCGGGGAAGGGCACTACGGCCAGGGTGTTGCGGTAGGCGATTTTGATAATGACGGCTACCCTGATCTATATGTCACCGGATACGGCCATGCAATCCTCTACCACAACAATCATGACGGTACTTTCACCGACGTAACCGCCAAGGCAGGCGTCGCCGACGAGGGTGGATGGTCTACCAGCGCTGGCTGGTTTGACTACGACAAGGATGGCTACCTTGACCTCGTCGTCACCAACTACATCGACTGGACGCCCAAGGCCAATCTCTTCTGCGGCGAACAGAAGCCAGGCTACCGCTCCTATTGCAACCCCGGCAACTACAAAGGGCAAAAGACCAAGCTCTACCACAACAATCACGACGGCACGTTTACAGACGTCAGCGAAAAGTCTGGCGTTGGCCTGCCAGAATCCAAAGGGATGGGCGTCGTCCTTGCCGATTTCGATAATGACGGCTGGCCCGACATCGCCATTGCCAACGATACCTGGCCCAACTTCCTTTTCCTGAATAACCACGACGGCACCTTCAAGGATGTGTCGCTTGTCTCAGGTCTAGCCGCCAGTGAAGACGGCCGCTATGAGGCCGGAATGGGCATTGACGCCGCCGACGTCGATGGCGACGGTTCACTCGATGTCTACATCACCCATCTGGATCTTGAACTGAACCGCCTTTATTTGAACAACGGCGACGGCTCGTTTGTCGATGACACCTACGCCTCAGGCATCGGCAACAAGGCCATGCTTTTCAGTGGTATCGCCACCAAGTTCGTTGACTACGACAACGACGGTTGGCCCGACATCTTGCAGTTAAACGGCGCAATGCTCGAAAACGTCAACCTCTTCCATAGCGAAATTTTCTATAAAGAGCCGATGTTGATGTATCGCAATGTTGGCAAGGGACATTTTGAGAAAGTCTCTGAATCGCTGGGACCTGACTTCATCCGCCCGGTCGCAGGTCGCGGTCTGGCCACCGCCGACTTTGACAATGACGGCGACATCGATATCGCCGTAAACAGCCGCGACGAAGTGCCAGAGTTGCTCCGCAACGATGGCGGCAATGCGAACCACTGGCTTACTGTCCAACTCATTGGCACCAAATCTAACCGGGACGGTACCGGTGCCCTGCTCAAGCTCACCGCGGAGGGTTTTACTCAGACGGCGCAGGCAATGGGTGGCACCAGCTACATGTCCGCCAGTGATCCGCGCATTCATTTTGGGCTCGAAAAGCGCGCCAGGATCGACTCGCTCATCATTACCTGGCCGAGCGGTCTGGTCGAAAAACTGACCAACCCGCCCCTGGACCAGATCATCGCCGTGAAAGAGGGCGTAGGGATCATCCCACGTCCATTCCCAAGAGTACCTAGCAAGTGATATCAGTTCTCAGCAGGCGCGAGTTTGCCGTGCAGGCGAGCCTGCTCGGCCAAGGCGCATTCAAATCTCTATAATGGTCCCAACTTATGAATGTCCCTCGTCGTCGCTTTCTCGGCTCCTCCCTGTTTCTGCTCGGCAGCTCGCTCACCGAGGCGCTTGCCACGCCGCTCTGGAAATGGCGCGACCCAGCGCTGCTCCAGACGGCGCTTTCGAACACAGTTGTGCCGCCAGCGCCGACGGCCGCGTCATCCGTGCAGTTTGTCGACGTGGCGCAGCAGGCCGGTCTGACTATCCCAAATGTCTGGGGTGGTATTGACCATAAGCGCTCGATCATCGAGGCGAAGGGGAGCGGCCTGGCCTTCTTTGACTACGACAACGATGGTTGGCTAGACATCTACTTCACCAACGGCGACCGGCTAGACGCTCAATGGCCAGCAGGCAAGGCTCCCACCTCGCATCTCTACAAGAACAATCGCGACGGCACATTTACAGACGTTACTGAAAAGTCAGGCCTCGGGCGTACCGGATGGCAGACAGGAGTTTGCGTCGGTGACTACGACAATGACGGTTGGGACGACCTCTTCTGTTGCTTCTGGGGACACAATATCCTGTTTCATAACAACGGCAACGGTACATTCACTGATGTGACGCAGAAGGCGGGACTCTTCTCGGAGCAAGTCCGCTGGGGTGCCGGATGCACATTCCTCGATTACGACCGGGATAGCCACCTTGACCTCTTCATCTGCAACTACATCAAGCTGGACCCCGGCAATATTCCCAAACCCGACGACACCAATTTTTGCCAGTGGAAGGGCGTCCCCACCATGTGTGGCCCTCGCGGGCTTCCCGGCGACACAAACATTCTCTATCACAACAACGGCGACGGCACATTCACCGACGTGTCTCAGAAGGCGGGCATTCTCAAGCCTGGTCCCCGTTACTCGATTACTGCCGTTTCTTACGACTTCGATAATGACGGATGGCCGGATATCTATGTCGCCGTCGATTCGGAACCAAGCATCCTGTTCAAAAACAATCACGACGGTACATTCACAGATGTTGCAGTAATGGCTGGCTGCGCCTACAGTGACAATGGCCATGAACAGGCAGGCATGGGCGTCGCCGTGGCCGACTACGATTGCGACGGCTGGTTCGATATCTTCAAGACAAACTTTGCCGACGACACCAGCAACCTGTACCACAACAACGGTGATGGTACCTTCAGCGACTTGACATTTCCCACGGGCGTTGGCGTCAACAATCGCTATGTCGCCTGGGGTTGCGGCTTTGTCGATTATGACAATGATGGTTGGCAAGACATCATCCAGATCAACGGCCATGTCTACCCTGAGATCGACAACTACAACTTCGGGCAGACTTACAAGAATCCAAGGCTCGTTTATAAGAACCAGGGGAATGGACACTTCAAGGACGTTTCAGCCGACATGGGGCCTGGGATCAGTGAGCGATACTCCAGCCGCGGTGCAGCCTTTGGAGACTACGACAACGATGGCGACATCGACGTCCTGGTGCTCAATCTCAACGACCCACCCTCGCTCTTACGCAATGATGGCGGGAATAAGCAGAACTGGATCAAACTTAAACTCGTCGGTACAAAGTCCAATCGCACGGCCATTGGTGCCCGCGCAAGGGTGACCACGGGAAAACACGTTCAGATGGACGAAGTCCACAGCGGCACCAGTGTCATGTCTCAGGGAGATCTGCGCTTGCACTTTGGCTTGGGAAAAGCAGAAACTGCCGACCTTATCGAAGTAACCTGGCCGACCACGCAAAAGACAGAAGTCTTCAAGCAAGTCAAGGCCAACCAGATCCTCACCATTCGCGAGGGCGACGGCATCGTCAACACCTACAAGCCGAAGCCCGCATAGGGTCGCGGACGCTCTACTTTCTCAACAGAGCGTCCGCGCCGGCCTGGGCAATCTGCTCGTCAATCTCCGACTTCGCTCCACTCGCCGAGATGCCTCCGAGAATGTGGTCCCCGATCTTGATCGGCACGCCGCCCTGGTTGGGGAAGAACTCAGGGAACGCCAGGACTTCGATAGCACCCTTCTTCGCCGCATCCTGGCCATCCTTAGAGGGACTACCGTAGAAAGCCGCATGGCGCGCCTTCTTCTGCGCGAACTGAATTGTGTTCAGCGGAGACCCCTGCCCCAGTTCAAAAAAGATCAGGTTGCCGCTCTCGTCCACCACGCAGATCGACACGCTCACCTTCAGCTCCTTGGCCTTCGCCTCCGAAGCCGCAACCATCGTCTTCACTGCCGCGAGATCCAGATACGGCTTGCTCGGCAAATCTTGCGTCCGGGCCTGCATCGTCAGAGCAAGCACCAGTACTGCCACGAATCCCTTCACCATTCCATTCCCCCTCAAATTATTTGCTTGAACCTCAATTAGCCTGCCCTGAACCATTCTGACCTTGCAGCACAACCAGAAATTGCTTGACCTCGCGCCTTTGCTGTTCAATGGCGTCCGCCTCGGCCTTTTCAATCTCATCATGGAGTTGAAACTGTTCCTTGGCCTTTGCCGATTCGCCCATGCGATCATACGCCACGCCCAGCCTGTAGTGCGCTTCGCCTAGTTGTGGATTTGCTTCAATCGCCTTGCGAAAAAAGCCGATTGCTTCGTCCGGTTTATGCTGAGCTGTGCGAATCACGCCCAGCTGCAGGAATCCCTCGCCGCATCGGCGATCCATCTGAACGGCCCTGATTAAAAGCGACTCGACCTGCTCCAGGTCACGCGCGTCCGCTGGCTGAGCCTGGCGCTTCCAGATTGCCATGGCATACAGGTACTGGGCCGCCGAGTTCTCTGGATTATCCTTGGCAAATCGCTCCAGCTTTTGCTCGATACAAGGCAAAGTCGTCGGTGCCGCCAACTCAATCTTGCCCATGAAGTCGTAAGGCAAAGGATCCAATGGATTCAGATCCGATGCCTCGCAGAGCCGAGTCGCTGCCTCATCGTAAAGGGCGCCGGCAAACAGCGCCGAGCCCAGAGCAGCCAGCATCCGAGCGGATTTCGGATACTCCTTCGTTCCCCGCTTGAATATCTCCTGCGCCTGCCAAACCGCACGATGCAACAGCAACTCCGATCCCCACGCAAGTTCGTTCTGCTCGCTCGCATCCATACGAACCGCCTGCTCGTACTCGCGTACCGCCGCCAATGGATCCCCAATCTGCTCTTCAAGGTCGCCCGCAAGGCGATGTACATCCCCATTCGGATGGGAAGTAAGCAACCTTCTCACATGCGCCAGAGCTTCCCTGGGCGTGCCAAAACCCTTCTGGGCCATGGCCAGGTCATACTCGTTCCCAAATGCACTCGGATCGGACCTGTAAGCAGTCTCCAGGAACGGAATCGACTCGGCGTACCTGCCAAGGCGCAGATAAAGTTCGCCCAATTGATGATTCGTTTCAAAATCCCCGGGCGTGCTGGCAAGCTTCACTTTCAGTTGGTCTTCGACCGCGCTATCTGCGCTCGTCGCACTTGCCGGTGAATTCGCAGCCTTGAGCGTCACTGCGTCACGCGCCAGCGTCTCGCTGGTACGCAGGATGGCATCCGATCCGTGGCCACCTACCGCCGTCCAATCGGTCACACCTGCCACCGTAAAATTTGGCTGATCGGCGAATTCCATCACCTGATTTGCCGAGTGAGAAGCATCCGAGGCATTCCTGGGTCCCAATTCCGCAAGTGCTTTGGGCACCTCGATTCGCAACACGACTGGTGTCATGACCTCGTCGCCCGAAATCTTCACGGCCGTCGAAGCGCTACGCTGGGCCTGGTCCTCCGCGTGGATAACGTAGATACCCGCATGCAATCCAGTAAATGCAAAATTTCCCGCCGCATCCGATTTCGTTTCAACCGCTTCAGAAGCTCCCATTCGCTCGCGACCCCCCCCATTTTCCAGTTTCACAACTGCACCCGCAAGTGGACTGCCCGATACGGTCGCTACCGTTCCACGAATATTCAGGCCTGCAACTGGCGCCTGTCCCGCCTGCAGCGGAGCGGAGAGCTGTGCCTCAGCCACTCCGGAAGCCACGGCCATTGTGAAGAGAGCCGACGCGACCGTAGCCAGGCCGAAGAGACTGACCGAGCCAAGCCCAGGTCTCGAGTTTCGTGACTCCGTGCCCTCTGTCAGCGCCACAAAACGTCGCAAGAGATGCATCCTTGTAAAAAGCTTCCCCATAAAACCAGGCATCACGACCTCAATATCCCACTTTGGAGCCTTACCCCAGGAACCGCCCTCAGCATGCAGGTCAGCCAGTGGAACGGCTTTCGTCTGCCTGGAAGGAAAACCCGATTGTACTACCGCCTCTGGTTTCGCTGGCACTGACATCAGTTCCGCACAATCATTTCGATGCTTACCGCTTTTGCGAATAAGGCGCACGAGAGTCCAATCCAGCCGACACTCTCAACTCAAAGCAGCGAAAGTTTCTTGGGAACTATACCCCCCTTCCTTCACGGATCTCCACGATTTGCTGTGCCAAAATGCCCACTTTTCAGGGAACTCCGATAATCTCCAACTATCGGTTGACAAAGGTTGTTCCGCTGTATTAGTTTTGCTCGCGACTGGATGTAAGCGTTTACGACATCCCGTCGTCGTTGCCGGTTTCGATCCCCGGAGCATGGTATACGGTCCATGAATTATGAAAGTGGAGGTTTTTCGGATGAGCCTTGAACGCAAATTCGTCAGCTGGTTTAGATCGATCGGCTACTTAACCCTCGTCGGCATTTGCCTCGTTCTGGTTCAAAGCCAGTCCGCATTTGGCCAGGTCGATGAAGGATCCATTACAGGTACCGTGCTGGATACCTCGGGTGCAGTTGTACCCAAGGCCCACGTCACTCTCCTCAACACCGACCAAGGCATCTCGTTGGAGACAAACTCCAGCGCCAGCGGCGGATACTCGTTCTCTCCCGTCAGAACCGGCCACTACGTAATCTCTGTGACCGCAACCGGCTTCTCCAAGACGACCCAGACCAATCTTACTGTCGCCGTCTCGCAGAATTTGCAGGTCAATGTGCAGCTCAAGCCCGGTGCCGCGACTGAAACGGTCGAAGTCACTGACGCTCCTCCACAACTGCAGACCGAAGACGCCTCTCTGGGACAAACCGTCACCGAACAGTCCGTCAACGCACTTCCGCTCAACGGCCGTAATTTCACCTTCCTCGCGCAGCTCGGCGCAGGTGTCAATACACCCCAGGCAGATACTCGCGGTAACGCAGCCTCCGGTGCGTTCTCTGCAAACGGCCTCCGCCCCTCGCAGAACAACTACCTGCTCGACGGTATCGACAACAACTCGAACGCAGTCGACTTCCTGAACGGCACCAACTTCGTCATTCTGCCTCCCGTGGACGCGATCTCCGAATTCAAGGTGCAGACCGGCGACTTCAGCGCTCAGTTGGGTCGTTCCGCTGGCGCGGTTCTCAACGCAACCATCAAGTCGGGTACCAACAGCATCCACGGCACCGTTTGGGAGTTTTTCCGAAACGATAAGCTGGATGCAGCTGATTGGTTCGAAGACAACAACGGTGTCAAAAAAGGCAAACTTCGCCTGAATCAGTTTGGCGCTTCCGGCGGCGGCCCAATCCTCAAGAACCGGCTCTTTTTCTTCGGCGATTACGAAGGCAAGCGTCGCGTTCAGGGCTCCTCTGAAAACGGCAACGTTCCTACAGCATTGGAACGGAGCAGCAACTTCACCAACCTGACCGATATTCTCGCACTCAATGACGGAACGACGAGAACCGACATCCTCGGTCGTAATATCCAGAAGGGCACAATCCTCGATCCAGCCACAAGCCGACTGGTTGCTGCCGGAGCCCAGGACCCTGTCTCTGGTTTGACCAACTCAACCAGTGCAGATGGGTACGTACGTGATCCGTTCAGCAACAAGTGTGGACCAGAAAAGACCACATTCACACTTGCAGCTTGCTCCGATCTCAACCAGCTTCCTGCGATCCGCCTTGATCAAAATGCAATCAAACTATTGGGTCTGTTTCCCGCTCCGAACTCCGGGACGCAGACCTATGCGGTGAGCCCAGGTCTCTACGAGCACTCGAACACGTTCGATACGCGTGAAGATTTCAATCCCAACGACAAAAACCAGATCTTCTTCCGTTTCAGCTATGCTGATGACCCGATCTTCATTCCGGGCATCTTCGGCGGCGTTGCAGACGGTGGCAGCTTCAACCAGGGTCTCCAGACCGCGAAATCATCCCAGATGGTTGCCGGCTATACCCTCACCTTCAATCCCAGCACAGTCAACCAGGCGCGCGCTGGCTTTGCCCACCTTCACACCACCCGTTTCGGGCCGGACGGTAATGTCTCGGGTGTTCCTGAGCAGTACGGTATTTCTGGCATCCCACAGGGCAACGAAAACGGCGGTCTGCCAGCCTTCGGTATCGGTAACCTCGCGACACTGGGCAGCAACAGCTTCCTGCCTTCGGACGAAATCAGCCAGACTCTGCAGCTCACCGATGACTTCACCAAGATCTACGGTAAGCACAGCTTCAAGGCTGGCGTCGAATACCAGCATGTCAAGTTCTCGACCCTGCAGCCCGGCTGGTCACGCGGTCAGTTCAACTACGGCGGCGGCTTTACCGACATTCCGAACCAGAGTTCGACCGGTGGCGGCCTTGCGCAGTTCCTCCTGCCTCCAACTGCTGCTCCCACAAGCATTGGCGACAATCCTAACCCCAACGGCTTCAGCTATTCCGGCGGTTCGGACGGTGTGTTTGCCTCGAACATCAACAAAACCTACGACGAGCGCACCTACTTTGCCACCTACCTTCAGGATGACTTCAAGGTCAATCCTAAGTTGACAATCAACCTCGGACTGCGTTGGGACTACTTTGGACCTATCGGCGAGTCAAACGGTGGCCAGGCGAACTTTGTTCCCGGCGGCGCACCAGACGGCAAGCCTGAGTTCATCATCCCTGCGCACGGCAAGGACAACCGCACCCTTTCCACAAACTCAACCTGCTCCGGCATCAATTGCAGCGGCTTCGTTGACTTGCTGGCACAGGACGGTATCACCCTGCTCCAGACCGACAAGTATGGCAAGGGCCTGTTGCGGACACAGAAGGCGAACTTCGCTCCTCGTGTCGGCTTTGCCTATCAGGTCACTCCGAAGCTCGTCACACGCGGCGGCTTTGGCCTCTTCTACAACTCCTTCGAGAATCAGGGATACGGACCAAACATCGGTGAAAACTATCCCTTCGTCTTCAACCTGTCGTACTTCCCGAACGCTCCGTCTGGCATCAGCGGTCAAGTCGCGCCGATTCAGTACAACTCACCGTACGCAACCTGCCCGACAGCCGGCCCTGGTGGCACTGCATCGTTTGAGTCTGGCTTCTCCTGCATCCCGCTCACGCCAGGTGCATTGAACGCCAAGGGACTCGGACTGCAGGGACTCCAGTTCGACTACAGCACACCTCGCACCTACAGTGCCAACCTGACCATGCAGTACTCGCTCACCCGCACCATGTCTCTCCAGGCAGGGTACGTCTACACCAAGGGCGCGAATCTGCAAGGCGGCGTAGGCTACAAGAACGTCGCGAAGATTCTTCCTTCCGGCATCAGCACCAATCCCTACACCCCGTTCCCCGATTTCGGCGGCGGCAGCTACCAGGCTACGTACGGAGAAAGCCACTATCACGGACTGCAGACCAAGCTTGAACAGCAGTTCTCAAATGGCCTCACCTACCTCGTAACCTACACCTTCTCCAAGACACTGTCGGATGCAGGCGATTTGCTCAACGGTGGCACCACCGGCGGGTTGCGCGCCTACGGAGTTCCGGGACTTGGGCCGAAGTTTGACATGGCTCTCGCGAACTTTGACATTCGTCAGGTCGTCCACATCAGCGGCGGTTATCAACTTCCGATTGGCAAGGACAAGCGATTCCTCAATCACGGTGGCATCTCCGATGCAATTCTCGGCGGATGGGCTGTGAACTGGATCGCTACGCTCCAGGGCGGTCAGCCACTCAATTTCGGTTGCCCCTCGGGAACAACCTCAGGAACCAGCTGCAATACAGTCCTGGTCAAGGGACAGAGCCCAGGCTTGGGTATCAAGATCAAGACCATCGACGGTGGGAAGCATCCTTTCTGGATCAACAATGCTGCAGCCTTCAATCAGCCTTGCCAGTTGGGTGGAACTCCCGATGCACCAGTGCCGATCATCGACTCTCCCAAGGGTTGCATCCCGGTTACCGGCGCAGCAGCTCTCGGCAGCAAGCCTGGTCAGGTTGCAGGACCCGGATTCCACAAACTGGACTTCTCGATGTTCAAGAACTTCAAGATCAACGAGCGGTTCAATGTTGAGTTCCGCTCTGAGTTCTTCAACGTTCTCAACCATGCAAACTTCAATTCGCCGAACTTCGGCGGCAACGGCGTAGTAGCTATCGGCGGATCGGGCAACATCACCGATCCTCACTTCGGCGAAGTTGGATCCACCAGGGATAATCCAAACGATCCCCGGCAGATTCAGTTCGCTCTGAAGCTGTACTACTAAGCCGCTGTAAGACTGAGGTAAGATGAAACCACCCTGGCAAGGCAGGCCCGTTGGCTGCCTTGCCAAGGTGTTTCTGCGTAGCAGTTTGCTCACGCGGCAACAATGGAGAATGATGGTGGGCAGGCGTTTTCTATACACACTCTCGATACTGTTTCCACTCGCGTTCTCTGCGTCACCATCGTTCAGTCAAGATCCCCAGGAACAGAAGCTCGACCGCCAGTTTCAGTCTGCCGTAGCCTCCTACGATGCTGGCCACTTTGCAGAGGCAGCAGCCCAACTGGAGACACTACTTCCCTACGCAAAGACCACCTTCGAGATTCACGAACTGCTAGGCATCTGCTACGCGTCCCAGTCGCAGGACGCCAAGGCGCTCCCACAGTTGGAAATCGCCGTTCGCCTCAAACCTGATTCAGCCGCAGCGCATACCAACCTTGCCGCAAGTCTTGTCCATGCTGGCAAAGCCGAACTTGCCGCTGAACATTTCCGCAAGGCTCTCTCCCTCGCTCCTCAGGAATACGACGCCAACCACAATCTTGGCGAGTTCTATATTCAATCTGGAAAGATCAAAGACGCTTTGCCTCTTCTCGAAAAGGCACAACTCCTTCAGCCCTCCTCTTACGACAACGGTTACGACCTCGCCCTTGCTGACTTCCTCGCCGGGCTCCTTTCCCAGGCTCGAACCGTCGTTCAAAGCATGCTGCAGCAAAAAAACACAGGAGAACTGCACAACCTGCTTGGCCAGATCGATGAGAAGGACGGCAAATATGTCGCAGCCGCCAATGAATTCGAAGTCGCAGCCCACCTCGACCCCAGCGAAGACAATCTCTTTGACTGGGGCAGCGAACTCATGCTCCATCGCACCTACGAGCCAGCAATTGACATCTTCAAAGAGGCTACCAGGCGCTATCCAACGTCACCCCGGCTTATGACCGGCTTCGGTATGGCTCTGGATCTGCTCGGCAAGTATGATGAAGCCGTCAAAGCATTGCTTGCTGCCGCCGATCTCGACCCGTCAGATCCCCGCTGCTACCTCTATCTCTCAAAGGCCTTCGATAGCTCTCCCACTCAGGCTGAAGACGTAATTCAGCGCTTTCATCGCTATGCTGCGCTCAAGCCCGATTCCGCCCTGGCACAGTATTATTACGCCATGAGTTTGTGGAAGGGAAAGCGCGGTCAGGAAGCTGGGCTCGATCTACATACGGTGGAGTCACTGCTCCAACGGGCGATCGAACTGGATGGCACAATTGCTGAGCCACACGTGGAGCTGGGAAACCTCTATGCTGATCAGCGGCTGTTCGCCAAATCGCTACCTGAATATAAGCGGGCGCTTGAATTGAATCCAAACCTCCCCGACGCCCATTATCGCCTCGGTCAGGATTACGTGCACCTTGGCCAGAAAGAGCAGGCGCAAAGTGAATTCGACGTATACCAAAGGCTGCGCGCCGAGCACTTGGCTCAAATCGACAAAGAGAAAGCTGATGTCCAGCAGTTTGTTTACGCAGCAAGGTCGACGTCAACAGCGAAACCATAACCCGGCCTCCCGTAACGAGTGACCAGCAGCGGGACAATTGCATCAATCAACTCACTTATTCGGGATGTTCCAAAGATCAGCTAGCATCGAAGAGGCAAACCTAAGTTGACTTATTCATATTCGTCACTCCGTAAAGATCTCACCGTAGCCCAGTCTGCAACATGGGCTTCGCACGCTCATGAAATCGCCAATAGACTCGGACGAAGTAGACGCGATTTTCTCCGCGATGCGGCGGGGGTTGCACTGGGAACGTCTCTGTTGGGTGCCAGCCCTCTGCTTCATGGTGAAGCCGCGGCCAAAAAGAGAAAAACGATCGTCATCACCTTTGGCGGTGGGGCTCGCGACCAGGAGACATTTGCTCCTGAAGGTCAGGAAAATATACCCTTCATGATGAAAGAGCTCATCCCACAATCGAGCTTTTTCACCCAGGTTACCAATCAGGGAATTCTCGGACACTACGTAGCAACAGCCAGTCTAGCCACGGGCGTCTACGAAACCCTCAATAACTTTTCGGCGATTCCGCCCGAGCATCCGACTGTCTTTGAGTACTTCCGTAAGGATCTCAAACGTCCTCCTTCTGACGCCTGGGTTGTAGCCCCGAGCAACGGCTTCAACCGCATTGGTGAGAGCAATGTTCGCAACTACGGACCCGGCCTGGGGGCGCGTGTCGTTTTGCCCAAGCATCTACTGAACGCAGCTAAATCCGGACCTGCAACTGATTTTGACCACTTGCTCCGCGACAATTACGAAACGCCTCTCTATACCCCACAAATTGGCGGCGGCGAATTTGAGCTACAACAACTGGAAATGATCCTGAAGCTTTCCGTGGACGATTTCATGGCCCACGCCCGCACTGTCTCCAGCCCAGATGAGCTGTCAATGTTCATTGCAAAGCGTTTAATGAAGCAAGAATCTCCAAGTTTGCTGTGGATAACGATGCACGATATCGACATCGCTCACTCCGGTACTTACTCCCTCTACGTGGATGCAATTCGACGGACCGACCGTTTGTGCGCCGAACTCTGGAGTGCAGTGCAGAGTGAACCTGAATATGCAGGCAATACGACTCTTTTCATCCTTCCCGACTTTGGCCGCGATGCTGATGAGGATGCCGGTGGCAACGGCTTCCAGCACCACCGCACCGGCGACCCGGCTGCCCGTACCACCTGGATGATGGCGATGGGTGCTGGCGTCCGCCAGGGTGTCGTTTACGACCGCCCAGTGCAATCCATTGACCTTGTCCCCAGCCTCGGGGCCATGATGGGATTCTCAACTGGAATCTCCCAAGGCTCGCTGATTCGTGAGTTGTTGTAAACCTTATGCTCCCAATTGATCTCAAAATCGAACTCTTCGCGGCCTATCCTCCCGAGGCAAAAAGTCTCGTCTCTGCCCACCTTGTTGCAATGCAGCGATTGCCACTCAGTTTCCTGCCAAGCTTGCTTCGTCAGATCATTGACTACGATTTCAAGTTTCCGGCTGAACGCACCTCTGCGGATAGGGAGCTAGCAAATTTAAGCTCTCTCACACCGGCTCAAACCAAAGAATGGTTCCAGGAATTTTCCAGGCTGTCTCTCAATGCCAGGCTGGAAAGCTTTGATTGGATCAACCTGCCCGCTCAATTCGTCGAACAGCAGGCAGCCTATCTTTGGTCCACTCATCAGTTGGATACCTTTCGCAAGGCGGCCACGGAGTATGGTGACCGTTTACAGATTGCAGCACCTCCTCAGGCGCTCCCGGCCAAGCGCCTCGGGATCGCTGTGATTGGCCAGGGCGTCGATTCGTATGATCAGCTGCTGTTCCGTTACCTGCGGCAGCACGGCACATACTTCAGTAAAGTCAACCCCGAAAATGGCCTTGGGCATTTGCTGGCTGCAATCGCAGCCCGAGCCAACGATCACCCAATCCCCTACGCCCACTGGTATGTTGACGGCGGTCAGTCCGCCGACCACAGTGCCACTCTCACATCCGTTTCGTACAAAGCGCTGGAGCCGGTGCGGGCCAGCATTCTTAAATACATGAATTCAGAAATTCAGCGCCCTGGCATGGGTCCAGAAGAATTGCGCACGAATCTTGCCAGGTTGTCGCCGTCTGAACTCGGAGCTGACAAATCGCAGGACGCCGTTCTCAGCCGCTTTCAGGTCAGGCTCTTCACTGAGGGGTCTGGGACACAAATCTTCAGCACTACTTTTGCCCAATGGACGGCCCGCGAAGTCCTGCGTCGTGCTCAGGCCCTTACCTTGCTAGTGCGCTTCGCTCCCCGGCAACGCCCGCGGCCCATGAACGAACTCCTTGCCAACTCCCACCCTAACCCGGAAATTGATCCCCTCGGTTCCCTGGTTGATGCCGATATGGGCTCATACTACCAGTGGCTCAATCAGCAGCGCTTGCCGGGCGCAGATCAATCTTCGTTCCTGGTCTGGTTCGAAGGTCATGGGCAGGCAGTTGCGATTGGACCAAGCATGCCCAGGGGCACCGTCTCCAATTCTGAATTGAATCTTGCAGACCTGGTGAGGCTGCTCACCGCATGAGAGGTCCAGTAGTGCCGAATTTGATCGAAGGCATGTGTCTATGGTGCACCAGGATTGAACGACTAGAGCATTTCTAGGAATGGTGTAGACCGAAGAAGCTTTGCTCACTGGATTTTTCATCAAGAAAAATACAACCTCACCCAAGCGAGAGACTTTACAGAATTCCTGAAAATGCCTTAGCTCACGAGACCCCGTTCCGCTAAATTCGTCCAGGCCAGGATTTGTTCGAAAGCACCTGGCAGATTCGCAACTACCGTCGGTTAGATACGGCAAGAGGCTCGTCGGTCGGATCGGGTCCGCTTCCGTAAAACGAATCTCCAGCGCCAGTTCAAGCGAGCGATTGGCGAGGATATCTTTCTCAACCACGACAATGCTGTTCTTCATTCATTCTCTGGTCGCGTTCACAAAGCGACTTCGGCCATCGATGACTCTTGCATAGTCCCCGCCGGCAGTCTTACAGTCAGCTGTCAGTCCGCGCCCTGGGGCGAAGAGTCCTGTCAACAAAATCGATTGAAATAAACCGATTTATTCGGAATTGTGATTTGACTTGCAGGCAAGCGGAATCGTTCTGTATAGTCCGGGGTTCAGAGGTCGATTTCGCAAATCGAAGATCTCAATATCCTGTCCTCGCAATTCGAGGCTACGATGATTTTTCGATCACGATACCCGGCTCTTTTTCTGGGAGTGCACATGAGTCTAGGCCACATTCGCTTGTTCTTTACCGTCTCCGTTCTGCTATCGGTGTCGGTCCCTCCGCTGATGGCGCAAAAGCCCGTTCATCTGACCATCGACGCGTCGAAACCGGGCGCGAAGATTGACCGCAATCTTTTCGGCCAATTCGCTGAGAATCTAGGGCACGGACTCTACGAAGGCATATGGGTCGGGCCCGACTCGCCCATTCCAAACATCCGCGGGATCCGCAAGGACGTCGTTTCCGCGCTTCAAGCCCTGAAGGTTCCCAATGTCCGCTGGCCGGGAGGATGCTTCGCCGACCAGTACCACTGGCGGAAAGGCATTGGCCCAGCCGCGCAGCGACCGGCAACTCTGAACTCCGCATGGGGTGGTGTGGTCGACACGAACGCTTTTGGAACCGACGAATTCATGGACTTCATTCAGCAGATCGGCAGCCAGGCCTACGTATCCGCCAATGTCGGCTCTGGTTCGCCACAGGAAGCTGCCGAATGGATGGAATATATGACGGCGGCCGCTCCCACTGAACTCGAGAAGGAACGCACAGCCAACGGCCATCCAGCTCCGTACACGGTCGGTTTTCTCGGCATCGGCAATGAAAGTTGGGACTGCGGCGGCAACATGTCCGCAGAGTTCTACCTGAGCCAACTCAAGATCTACAGCCGTTTTGTAGAGAATGACAATCCCTCCCAGAAATCCACAAACCAAATGCTGAAGATCGCCGTAGGCCCAGGGACTCCAACAACGGAATGGACCGAGACGATCATGAAAGCGTGGCAGCATCACAGCTGGAGCTGGAATATCGACGGCCTTTCTGTGCATTGGTATACAGTGCCCAATGGTTGGCCGCCTTCGACGTCCTCAACCGGCTTCGGCCTGGAGGATTACAGCAAATCGCTGAAGGCCACTCTCTTCATGGAGGAGTTCCTGCGTAAGCAGGAGACCGTTATGGATCAATATGACCCTCAGAAAAAGATCGCGCTCGTCGTGGACGAATGGGGTGCGTGGCATGCACCACTGCCCGGCTCCAATCCTAGTTTTCTAGTGCAGCAGAACAGCCTCAGAGACGCGATTCTTGCATCGCTGAACCTCAACATCTTCGCGCGACACGCGGACCGCGTCCGCATGGCAAATATCGCCCAGATGATCAACGTTCTGCAGGCGATGATCCTGACGGACAAGGAAAAAATGGTCCTTACTCCGACCTACTACCTGTTCAAAATGTACTTACCCTTCCAGGACGCAACGTTTGTCCCAGTTGCTTTCGATGCAGGTACGTACAAGCAGGGCACGACTCTTCTGCCGCAGTTGGATGCCGTTGCTGCAAAAGATGTGTCGGGAAACCTGTGGCTCGAAATCACAAATCTGGATCCCGGCAAGACGGTGGAAATTGAAGCCGACATCACCGGCATCATGCTCAAATCAGCCAAGGGCGAGATGCTGACTGCGCCCGCCGTTGACAGCGTCAATACATTTGAAGTACCCAATGCGGTGGTGCCCCGGCCCGCATCTGCAAGCGTAAAAGATGGCAGGCTGGAACTGAAGCTTGCGCCCGGTTCAGTCACGGTTATTTCGTTGAAACCATGAAAGGGAACGCGAATGACCGCATTGTTCCTGACAAATTTTGAATGATCAATGGCCCTTTGCTCAAAACCAAGCTTCAATGAGGCGGAGTTATCGGGTTCCGGGTTCGGCAAAATGCGCCGATCGATGACGAAACCTGCAACACGAACCCGAGTGATGAAAGGATGCGCACTCCCGCTGGTGTCGTTTGCATGTCACTCGGATGATGCAGAGGCGCTGCCATATTTGCCCAAATGACAGCAAGGCTTTTCAAGGAAACAGGGAAGCCGAGTGCGGCCAAGCGCTTCTGAGCATAAGCGATTTGGTTTGCGGAAAACAAAAAACCCCAATGAATACGAAAAGGATTTGTTGTATCCATAATCGTCGACAGCAAGCGATAGAATACGCAACATGACACTCGCTTTTGGCGCGGTAACGGTTGTGGATTCTCACACCGAAGGAGAGCCCACCCGGGTAGTGGTAACCGGCGGACCGGATCTTGGAAGCGGAGATCTTCGCGCCCGTGCGGATCGCTTGGTAAACGACTTCGACTCGTTTCGCTCTGGGGTGATCTGCGAACCAAGAGGCTCTGATGTCGTGGTAGGCGCTCTGCTTTGCAAGCCGGTGGATGATTCCTCTGCCGCTGGTGTCATATTCTTCAACGATGTCGGTCTGCTGGGCATGTGCGGCCATGGAACGATCGGCCTGGTGACGACTTTGGCGCATCTGGGCAGAATTGGGCCGGGCCATCACCGCATCGAGACGCCTGTAGGTACAGTTTCGGCAGAACTGCATTCAGATGGAAAGGTATCGGTGGCAAATGTTCCCAGCTATCGTTATCAGGCCTCTGTCCCGGTCGATGTGCCAGGGTATGGGGTTCTGGTTGGCGACATTGCGTGGGCCGGAAACTGGTTTTTTCTAGTTGGTGAGCACCCATTTTCAGTGGACATAGCGAACCGGCGGCAGCTGGTGGCCGCGGCGACAGCGACTCGTCTGGCTCTGATCCGGCAGCAGATTACGGGTGAAAATAGCGGCGTCATCGACCACATTGAGTTTTTTGCAGCCCCACAAACCTCGCGAGGCTCTTCGCGGAATTTTGTACTGTGCCCGGGAGCTTCGTTTGATCGTTCGCCCTGCGGCACCGGGACCAGTGCCAAGATGGCCTGTCTCTTCGCCGAAGGAAAGCTCGAGCCAGGGGAACTCTGGGTCCAGGAGGGGATTCTGGGGACCTCATTTGATGCGAGAATTGCCAGTGCGGCCAATGGCCGGATTCATCCGGTGATTACGGGCCGCGCGTGGATTACGGCAGAGTCCACGCTGCGCTTTGATCCAGCAGACCCATTCGCAGGCGGCATCGTATTTCCATGAAAAGTCTGGATGTAGTCATCATCGGGGCAGGAATTGTCGGTTGCGCCTGCGCACGTGAACTTTCGCTGGCTGGTCTGCGGGTTGGCGTAGTCGAGGGTAATTCCATGGCATCGGGTGCGACCGCCGCAGGCATGGGTCATCTGGTGGTGATGGACGATTCGCCAGCGCAACTGGCGCTCACTCAATACTCTCGCAGTATCTGGCGCGAGCTGATGGCCCAGCTGCCCGCAAGCGTCGAATATCAAGCCTGCGGGACGATTTGGGTGGCTGCCGATGAAGAAGAAATGGTGGAGGTTTACGCGAAGTCCCGGATTTGTGCTTCTGCTGGCGTGCAGGCAGAAGTCCTGAGTCCTGCTCAACTGGCCAATGCCGAGCCTCGGTTGCGCGACGGGCTGGCTGGAGGACTCTTGGTGCCGGACGATGGCGTCGTGTATCCGCCGGCTGCGGCCGGTTTCTTCCTGCAGCAGGCGGTTCAGGCCGGAGCAGAATTTCTACAGGGTTCTGATGCCGTCTTCGCCTCACAAGGACTGGTACGCCTGGCGAATGGAACGACGCTGACGGCAGACAGGATTCTGCTGTCTCCAGGTGCGGACTGTTCGCTGCTGCCGGGTTTGCCCATCCGCCGGCGCAAAGGGCATCTGCTGATTACCGATCGGTATCCGGGTTTCCTAAGGCATCAACTCGTCGAGCTGGGGTACTTGAAAAGCGCTCACTCGACCGAAGCCGATTCGGTTGCATTCAACGTGCAGCCCCGTCGCACAGGCCAGATGCTGATTGGTTCATCGCGACAGTTTGATAACAACGATGCAGCGACCGACGAGAAAATTGTGAGGCAGATGCTGCAGCGTGCGCTTGCCTACATGCCCGGTCTTGGTCAGCTCTCTGGCCTGCGGTTATGGACGGGATTTCGCGCGGCAACGCCGGACAAGTTGCCGCTGATTGGCCCAGCAGGCAGGTTGACGGGGGAGGTTGCAGATCCGTCTTTGTGGCTGGCAGCGGGGTTTGAGGGGCTGGGGATTACCAATGCCCCGGGCGCCGCCCGGCTGATGGCCGATCAGTTGCTGGGCCGAATTTCCATGATCGATCCAGAGCCTTTTTTGCCAAATCGGTTTGTGGCGCAGGAAACGGTTTATGTCTGACGGCACAGTCATGGTTTTCCTGAATGGTGCTTCAGTTGTCGTGTCAGCCGGATCGACGGTTGCAGCGGCGATGTGGAATGCGGGACAGCCCTGCCGGATTTCTGTGACAGGAGAAGTGCGAACTGCACTGTGCGGAATGGGAATCTGCTTTGAATGTCGCGCTCTGATCGATGGCCGGGCCCATCGGCGCTCCTGTCAGGTGGTGGTCCGCGACGGCATGGTAGTGGAGACCCAGCGATGACCCAGTGCGACGTGCTCGTTGTTGGTGCCGGTCCAGCGGGCATAGCCGCGGCAACTGCCGCTGCGATTTCCGGTCGCCGAGTCCTGCTGCTTGATGAAAATCCTGCCCCGGGAGGACAGATCTGGCGCGTTGGTCAGCCCATGCCAAAGGGACAAGCCGAAGGGCAAACTGCCAAAAACCAGGCTATTGCTCGGCTGTGCGCCTGCGGAGCCAGTTGCCTCTTTGGTTACAGCGTGTACGATGCGCCCTCTGCCGGGGAACTGCGCGCCATCTGCGAATCGGGTGAGGCGGCCGCTGGTCCTGTCCCAGGCGATCCGCATATAGTGGGCTTGCGCTATGAAAAGCTCATCCTGGCCACTGGAGCAAGGGAGCGCTTTCTGCCATTTCCTGGCTGGACTCTTCCGGGAGTATTCGGTCCCGGTGGCTTGCAGGCCTTGGTCAAAGGCGGATTCAATGTCGCGGGCCAGCGAATTGTAGTCGCCGGATCGGGTCCGCTGCTACTGGCCGTCGCCGCCCATTTGCGCGGATATGGGGCGAATGTAGTCTGTGTCGCGGAGCAGGCCCCGCTCGCGAAGATGCTGCCGTTTGCAGCCAGTCTGTGGTCGCATCCGGCCAGGATTCTGCAAGGGATTCAGTACCGGGCCGCTCTCGGAACTGCGCCGTTTCACCTCGGTTGCTGGCCGGTGGCGGCGCTTGCCGACGAAGTTAGCGGTAAGTTGACCGGCGTGCGGCTGACGAACGGCAAAAGAACCTGGACCCAGCACTGCGATCTGCTCGCCTGCGGCTTCCATCTGGTTCCGAATATCGAACTGGCCTCTTTACTCGGCTGCGCAATCCAGGATGGCTTTGTGAAGGTCGACCACCAGCAGCGAACCTCACTCGCCCATGTCTACTGCGCCGGAGAGCCCACTGGCATCGGCGGCTTGGGCGCTGCCCTCGTCCAGGGCGAGATTGCTGGCCTGGCGAGTGCCGGGAAGCCTACAGACAGCCTGCAGGGCCGCAGGCTGGCGGAACGGAAATTTGCCCTGAAGCTTGAGGCTGCGTTTCGTATTCGTCCCGAGCTACGATCATTAGCGCGGCCGGATACGCTGGTTTGCCGTTGCGAAGATATTCCTTACGCGGCTCTCGAAAAACGCAGCGGCTGGATCGATGCCAAGCTGCAAACACGCTGTGGCATGGGCCCGTGCCAGGGCCGTATCTGCGGCGCGGCAACTGAGACATTATTTGGCTGGAAGCAGACCTCGGTGCGGCCCCCGCTGATGCCTGTACCCGTTTCCGCCCTCGTCTATCCTGGATTACAACCCGTGAGTTTGAAGGAGCACCTATGAACTGGTCTGGCGTAATGCCCGCAATGACAACTCCATTTGACGAAAATCTTGCCGTCGATCACGCTTTTCTAGCGCAACATGCAGCCTGGCTGCTGGGCAATGGCTGCACTGGCCTGGTGATGCTCGGCTCCCTCGGAGAAGGTGCCACACTCGAGTACGCTGAGAAGATAGCCATTCTCAGGACTGCTGTTGCGGTGGCCGGGGGCGCCCCGGTGGTAGCTGCAATCTCAGCACTTTCGACCGCCCAGGCCGTCCAACTGGCCAGGGAGGCTGAGGCAGTTGGCTGTAAGGCTCTCATGGTGTTGCCGCCCTATGTCTATGTGTCGGACTGGTACGAGATAAAGCGTCATGTATCGGCCGTCATCGCCGCGACACCGCTCTCCTGCATGCTGTACAACAATCCAGTGGCCTACAAGACCGATTTCTTACCAGACCAGATTGCCGAGTTGGCTGCAGAGCACCCAAATCTGCACGCGGTCAAGGAGTCCAGCACCGATGTCCGCCGGGTTGCATCGATTCGCGTTTTGCTCGGCGATCGGCTGAGTATCTTCGTGGGCGTCGACGACGTCGTAGTGGAAGGCATACAGGCTGGGGCCGTAGGCTGGATTGCCGGACTCGTCAATGCATATCCGGCAGAGTCAGTGGCGCTTTTCAACCTTGCCCGGGAAGGCAAGCGGGACCAGGCGTTTGCTCTCTATCGCTGGTTCCTGCCGCTGCTGCGCATGGACACCGTGCCGAAGTTCGTCCAACTGATTAAATGGGTGCAGGAACAAGTGGGGGTCGGATCGGCCCGGGTTCGTGGACCGCGTCTGGAGCTTGCGGGCAAAGATCTGGCAGAGGCGCAGGCGACCCTGGCCATCGCGCTTGGCAACCGTGCGCCTCTCAACGAAAAGCCGTTTGCCGAATATAGGGCGAGCCTAACCGCTTAGAAAAGGTAGTCCCGTCGATGACAGGTTTGAATACTTTGTTTGAAGTTCAAGGCAGATCGCTGATTGCTGGGCAGACAGATGCCCCGCGGGCGCAGGTTGGTCGCGCTTTTCATGGATTCAACCCCGTCGAGGGCTCAGTTTTGCCGCCGATCTTTTACTCAGCCACTGCCCAAGAAGTAGATGCAGCCGTTCAAGCGGCCGTTTCTGCTGCACCCGAGTACGGTGCGCTCAGCGGTCAGGCGCGCGGGCAGTTTCTGCGGCGCATTGCCGATGGGCTCGATGCAGCGGCGGGCTGCCTCATCGAGCATGCCCATGCCGAGACGGCCCTGCCTCGACCGAGGCTGACCGGGGAAGTGGCCCGCACCAGCGGCCAGTTGCGCCACTTTGCAGGCGTGGTGGAAGAAGGTTCGTGGGTAATGGCGCGGATTGACACCGGTAATCCTGACCGAACACCGCCCAAGCCGGATGTGCGGTCGATGTTGCGTCCACTGGGGCCCGTCGCTGTCTTCGGCGCAAGCAATTTTCCGCTCGCCTTTTCCGTTTGTGGCGGAGACACGGCTTCGGCGCTGGCCGCTGGCAATCCTGTGATTGTAAAAGCGCATCCGGCGCATCCGGCCACCAGTGAGGTAGCGGGTCGGATTGTCGCCGATGCAGTCCAGGCATGCGGGCTGCCCACGGGAGTCTTTTCTCTTCTCTTTGATGAGGGTCATGCGGTTGGCTCAGCGCTGGTCATGCATCCTGAAATCTGCGCCGTGGGCTTTACCGGCTCGCTGCGCGGAGGAAAGGCCCTGATGGACCTGGCTGCAAAGCGTCCGCGGCCGATTCCTGTCTATGCCGAAATGGGAAGCGTGAACCCGGTATTCATTCTGCCAGGGGCTTTGGCAGAACGCGCAGAGCAATTGGCGACGGGATTGCACGGCTCCTTCACGCTGGGGGGCGGACAGTTTTGTACCAAGCCGGGACTGGTGTTTGCGCCTGTCGGTGTCTCTTCACCATTTGTCGAGCGGCTGCGGCAACTGACGGATGCAGGACCAGCTTTTTCGCTGCTCACCAGTGGGATTGCTGCCGTGTACGAGAGGTCCGTCGCTGCGCGGGCGCACCTGCAGACCGCCGCAGGAGCGGAAGCAAGCGCAGGCTGGGGAGCCAGGACGGTGTTGCTGGAAACGACATTTGCGGGCCTCGACGCCGAGCCTCATTTGGCAGAAGAGGTATTTGGACCAACAACGCTGCTCGTTCACCTTGAGGGCAAACCAGAGATGATCCAGGCTGCGCGCGCACTCGAAGGGCACCTGACAGCCACGATTCTCGGCACTGAGGCAGATCTGGCGGAGTACCGTGATCTGTTGCGCGTATTGGAGAGCAAAGTAGGCCGCCTGATCTTCAATGCTTTTCCCACGGGTGTCGAGGTGTGCCATGCCATGGTGCACGGCGGCCCGTTTCCTGCAACCTCAGACGGTCGATCAACTTCCGTCGGCAGCCAGGCCATCTTCCGCTTCGCCAGGCCGGTTGCGTACCAGGGATTGCCTCAATCGGCGCTGCCTGAGGCACTGAAGGATGAGAATCCGCTCGGCCTTTTACGCATGTGGAATGGTGCCTGGAACGGGGACGCCAGTCAGACAGAGACTCGGACCGGCAAACCTTGACCCGGTGCAATCCGCAGCACTTCGTGGATGGCAGCGCGCAGCAAAGTCAGGCTCAGATTGAGCCTTCCCGCCGGTTCTGCCTCCACGCTCCAGGTACCTGGGAAAATCTTGCCGTGAACAATCAGCTCCCGAATTTCCTCGAATTCGGTCAGGAGACTTGTCCCAAGATCGGGCTTCGCGCGTTTCTTTCCGGGGCGGCATCGCGTTTGCTGTCGCGCCTGTCCCTCTCAGCAGTCGGGCTTGATGTCTTCATTTTCAAATGTACTTGTCCTTGCCTGGGTCATCTCAGCCAAAGGAGACCTGCAGAGATTCACTCCCAAAAGCCCGTCAGAACCGAATGTGAATGCTCATTCGAGACCTCCTGATCGATGACATTCCCAAACCGATGCTGCGCAGGTTTCTACAACGAGCTAGACGGTTTGCGCAGCCACAGGTATACCGGGAGGCCGCTCGCAATGATGAGCAGCCCCGGCCATGTGGTCGCAGTGCGATAACAGAACAGTATGGCCAGTACGATACTTGCTCCGGCAATGTAGAGGATTGGCAGCCACGGATATCCCCATGCACGATACGGTCGCGGCGCCTCCCGGCGGGTACGGCGCAGTCGAAAGAGTGCAAACACCGTAAGGATGTAAAACAACAGCGCCGCGGAGATTACATAGTCCAGCAGATTGCTGTAGAGGTTGCCATACTGCCCGGTAGACGCGTCATAGGTGCGCGGTAGCACTAACACGAGCGACCAGACGCACTGCAGCGACAACGCCCAGCCCGGCACCTGCGCCCGGTTCAGCTGGCCGGCCCTGCGAAAGAAGAGCCCATCCTGAGCCATTGCGTAACAGGCACGGCCCCCAGCCAGGGTAAGTGCGTTCACCGTTCCAAAGGTTGAAACCATAATAAGAACACCCATCGCCAGCTTGCCAAAGCTTGGCAGCACCGTATCGACAACCAGCGTAGCCACTCGATCATTGGGCGCGGTCTGGATTGCATGCATTGGAACCACCGCAAGGTAACAGAGATTGCACAGCATGTAGAGCGCAATAACCAGTCCGGTTCCCAGCCCCAGAGCCAACGGCAGATTACGTTTAGGATTACGAACCTCCCCGGCCACAAAAGTAATGTCATGCCACGAGTCCGCGGAAAACAAGGAGCCAGTCTGCGAGACGCAGAGCGCAACCAGCATCCCAAACGAGGTCAGTGCGCTTACCCCGCTGATATTGACCACAGACTGGGGTTGCCACGCCTGATGAAAATTAGCAGCAAGCACCTGAGGATGGAGTACCCAGGCTACCGCGCCCAAAAGCAACAGAGCCACCATCCCCGTCAGCTTGGCAATGGTGAAGATATTCTGGATCCACTTGCCCCAATGCACGCCGAGGCAATTGACAATCGTGATCAGCAGAATCACTCCAAGCGCAAGAGCCTGCGCTGTGGAAAGCGAGACGGCATACCCGGGCAGAAGACGAATCGGAGAGATGAGGTAGTTGCTCTCCCCGATCTGCGGAAAAGCAACTCCGCTGAAGCGTGCAAACGCGATGGCAACCGCAGCGATAGTCCCGGTCTGGATGACCGTAAGCAACGTCCATCCATAGAGGAATCCAATCAGAGGAGAAAAGGCTTCACGCAGATAGACATACATGCCGCCTGCCTGGGGCATCATCGCGGCCAGTTCGCCATAGCTGAGGGCGGCCGCGAGTGTAAGCACGCCGGTAATAGCCCAGACCACCAGCAACCAGCCCGCTGCGCCGACCTGCCGCGTAATCTCCGCACTGACAATGAAGATGCCAGAGCCCACCATGATGCCTGCCACGATCATGATGGAATCAAACAGGCCGAGTGCTTTCCGAAATTCTCCCGGGGCTTGCAGAGAATCATCGTTCGCAGTTGCTACCGGTCTGGGTCGTGTCGCCATGGATGCCTCCATCGTCATTGTCGCAATTGCCGATGCCCCATGTTCGGCCGGCGTCTTTTTCTAGCCAACTACGCCAATCATCAGCTTGCATGCGCCATTGAAACTCCGGTTTGCCCAGGTCTGCCAAAAAGTGCTCGAAGTGAGCGAATCCATGGAGAAAGACCGTGGAAGAAGATTCCACCAGCATCCGGGCTGTCCGCGTGGAAGTAGAACAGGTGATTGATCTGGAGCGCTTTCAAACGAAAATACAAGATTGGATACAGGAATGTCGAGCCAGAAACCCTGCGACCAAAGGTCCGACCGATTTTCCGAAAGGAACATCGGTGGGGAAGTCGTGTGTCCACCGAAACATGAAGGTAGGGATTTAAGAGAAGAAATAAATTAAGACCCATAATTATGTCTATAGGAATTGGGGAGAATCGTCCGAAGTGCGGTCGGAAGATGGAGCGCAGAGTGCACGGGCCTTTTGAAACGAGGCATCTCAAAAGGGCCTTCTACTATTCGCAATGGGATGTCTGCTCGCCGTGTAAGCACATTCAGCATTATGAGGAATACAAGGAATAACCGCCAGAACATTCAGCCGCACGATCGCACTCCGTAGACGCCGATGGCAACTGCAATCTTTGCTCTTGCTAATTGTTTAAATAGGGTTGAACCAAGCCGTTATATTCGTCGATCGTTTTACATTTTGATCCGTAGACCTCACAGTGGAGAAGATTGTCAGCTGTGCCACCTTTTAGTCTTAAACCATCAGTGAGGAGTTCCGAATACGTTCCGTAGTGAGAGTTTTCATACACGTCCCATAGCGTTATGATATGCCCCCATAAGGGATATGTCGTTACAGTCCGAAAGCGGATTTCGACCGTCGCAAAACACTTATTCAGGTTCTTGTTGTAGTGGTTTGTATAGGCCAATAAATCGGTGTCAGGCTGTGGCGAGTAGGTTTGGTTGAACCAGACCCTCGTGTCTTTTGCACACCGCGCTTGTAGCTCGTAATCTTGAGCGGCGTTGCCCTTTTCCAGCTTCGCCTTCATTTCTTGGTTCTCTTTTTCTAGCTTGCTGATCCGGTCGCTATCGCAGCCAGTCGCAGAAATGACAGCGCCGCTAAGAACAAAGAGGTACAAAAGCCGCAAGGGTTTCATGCCGAGTATTGTACTACCATGTCGAGAGCTTCCACGGCAGGCTGCGTGATGAATGCCTCAACCCAAGCTGGTTCCGCACGCTTGGCGATGTAAGAGAGAAGCTGGCAGACTGGCAGCAGGAGTACAACCACGAGCGGCCCCACAGCTCGCTCGACTACAGAACCCCGGCGGAGTTCCGGGCCACCCTCAAC
>JANYDG010000005.1 GCA_025359885.1 Acidobacteriota bacterium | reverse complement strand
CTTGGCCAGAGCCTTCATGGGAGGTATGGGCGGGGAGGCAAGTGCGCCGGTGGGCAGGCGATCGCCGGGAGCGATTTTGGGGCCCTTGGTGTATTGCCGTAGTTGAGGCGGGACATCGGTGGACTCCAGCCGGAGGAGCGGATATTGGAAATAGGCCTCGGCATTGTCGGGGTTTTCGGCTACCGAGGAAAAGGAAAGAGGGTATTCGACCCAGCCATAGTGCCACTCGACTTTGCTCTCAAAATGCCATTTTTCGGGCAGGTGGAGGGTGGCGGCGCGCATGCCGCCGTGCTCTGTGTCGGCGATGACGCGCTCGACGAACTTTTCCGGGGCGGGGGCCGGAGCCGATCCGGATGGTGCGGACTTGCTTGCGGACGCGGGTTTGGGTTGTGTTGTGGTGGCACTGGATGCGGGCGCGGAGTGTGCGGTTGGCGGGGGTGGTGCTGCTGGATTTGCAGGTGGGGATGAGGCGAGTCCGGCGGCCTGTTTGCAGCGATCAGAGAGCGCATCCTGATGTTGCTTGAGGCAGGCGACGATGCGGCCACCGCCTGGTTGCACTGCGGCGCAAAACTGTTGCGCGTCTGCCGAGCAGGCCTCGCGGAGGGCAGGAGGGATTGCCTGACCGAGGACAGGAGGGGCGAGCGTGGAGGGTGCGGCGATGGCGACGCCGGCGAGGACTAGAACTCGAAAGCCTCTCATGGGAAACCTCACATCAAGGTACGGACGAGGAAATCGCGAACGGCAGTTGCAGGCGGTGTTCGCGGAATTGATACACACTGTATCAGGCTGTTGAGACAGTTTGCAGGGTTTGAATGATTCTGCACTGGAAGGCGAACTGGAAGGCGAGTTTTTGGTTGGAAAAGGAGAGGGACAGGGTGGGAGCTGGTTGGGCTGATTGCAGGGGAAGGTGGAGTGATTGTCGGCTGGGGGATAAGAGTGAGGCGGGTTCGTGCTGTGCACGAAGGGGACAACGGCAGATTCTCTGAGGGAATGACAACCAAAAAGGCAAAGGCAAGAGCAACTGCAACAGCAGTTCCTTTACTTCGCTGAGGATGACAAGCTGGGGGATGGTTCGGCACGAGAACCAGGGGCGAGGTGGAGCTACCAGGTGTGGAGCCAGTTTTTGTGGTGGCCTATTTTTACTTCTGTGCTGAAGAGGTTGGAGAGGACTGGTTCAGTAAGGAGGGTTTGTCTTGGGCCGTCGTGGGTGATGCGGCCGTTTTGCATGAGGATGACTCGTTCCATTTCCGGGGGTATGTCGCTGAGGTGGTGGGTGACGAGGATGAGTCCGGTGCCCTGGTGGATCAAGGTGCGCATGGTTTCTCGGAGGGAGCGCTGGGCGGCGAGGTCGAGGGCGTTGGAGGGTTCGTCGAGGAGGAGCTGGCGGGGGCGGTGGACGAGGGCGCGCGCGATCAAGATGCGGCGTTTTTCTCCGGCGGACATTTCTCCGATGGGTTGATGGGCGAGGTGGGAGGCGCCGATGCGGTCAAGTGCTTCTGCAGCGCGCAGGCGCATGTCTGCGGTTACGACGAGGTTGGGCCAGAGGGTGGAGGCGGAGAAGAACCCAGCCAGTACCGCGTCGGTTCCAGTGGTGCGGCCGGTGGTGCTGCCGGCTGAGTCTGGGGTGCGATTGGCGAGCGATTGCAGACCGGGGAGGTTGTCACTGACGACGCCGAAGTGCTGGCGGAGCTGGGTGAGGTCCCAGCGGGGGCGGCCGAAGATGTTGACTTCGGGCCGGGGATGGCCGGATGGCGGAATGGCGGGGTAGACTTCGCAGTTCATGGTGCGGATGAGGGTGGATTTGCCGCAGCCGTTGGGTCCGAGGATGGTGAGGTGTTCACCGGCCTGGATGGTGAGGTTGATGTCGTGGAGGACGACGCGGTCGCCGAGGGCGACGTTGACGTTGGTCATTCTGAGGAAGTGCCCGGCGGGGTTGGGTTGGGTGGTCATGTCATTTGTTAGAGTAAACGGGGTGGTAGGGGTGGTGTGCGTGTGAACAGCGAGGGCAACGGCGGATTCCTTTGGAATGACAACCAAAAAGACAGGGGCAAAGGCCAGGGTGGGTTGAGATTGGTTATTCCCACCCATGCGGCAAAAAACAGAGGCGCCGCAAGGGTAGGGCACCCGCATTTGTTTTGGGGATGGAAAGGGCGGGGGCAACAGTGGGTTCTTCGCTGTGCTCAGGATGACAAGGGAATATGAAAAGCAGATTCCCTGCGGGAATGACAACCAAAGAAACAACAGCAAGGGCAAAGGAAACAGCAGATATGGATCGGCGAGACGTACTGAAACTGACAGCCCTCGGCACGACCGCCGCTTTGCTGGCTCCTGCGGAGCTGGTATCGGCCATCAGGACGCCTATTCTGGACGCGCACATCCATCTCTTTGATCCAACTCGACCTGGCGGCATTCCCTGGCCTACGCCGGCGGACGCGGTGCTCTACAGGCCTGCCCTGCCGGATCGCTACCGGAAAATATCTGCGAAACACGGTATTGTGGGTGCCATCGCGGTTGAGGCCAGTCCGCTCGCAACCGACAACCAGTGGCTGCTCGAGATCGCGGCCAAGAGCCCCATCATCGTCGGTGTCATCGGAGACCTTGTTCCCAGTGCGCCCGATTACCGAACCCAACTTGACCGTCTCCACGCCAATCCGCTGTTTCTGGGCATTCGTTATGGCAATCTCTGGGACCGCGATCTGGCCGTCGACCTGGAGAAGCCGGGCTTTTTTGATGGTTTGAAAGCCCTGGCCGAGGCTAGCCTGGTCTTTGAGAGCGCCAACCCCAACCCAACCCTGATCCGAGCTCTGCTGCGGATCGCCGACAAACTGCCCGAGCTTCGCATAGTGATCGACCACCTGCCGCACGCGGCCCTGCCCACCGACGCGGCCGCTCTTGAGAATTACGAAGCGGACCTGCGAAGACTCTCAGAGGTCCCCAATGTCTTTGTTAAACTCTCTGAAATTCCCGTGGTCGCCAACGGAAAAATCATCACTGACCCTGCCTTTTACACGTCAAAACTCGACCATCTCTGGGGCCTTTTTGGCGAAGATCGGGTGCTCTTTGGCAGCGACTGGCCAAACAGTGACACAACCGCATCTTTTGACCAGACGCTGCGCATTGTGAACAACTTCATCGAGACAAAATCCCCGAATGCGCGAGGAAAATACTTTTACAGGAACTCTTTAGCCGTGTATCGGTGGCATCCGAGAATGCCGCAACAGCCCGCTCTTTAGAGCGCGTTGAAAAGGCATGAACGTGCGTATGGGTCAAGGTTAACGCTTGGCAGGGGCTGAAGCCCGAACCTTGATGCGAAGCACTTTCGGCACGGCTGAAGCCATGCCCTTTCACAGGACAATCATCAAATGAGTTTTTTCGCAGCCTGTGAAGTCGTGCGCCTGGAAAAGGAGTTGGGAGGGTTGGACTGGAGTGCCCGGACTTTGCGCCGCGTTGTACTGCCGGGGTATTGGGCTTCCCACGTCCCGGCGGTCTTGCGGCCTTGGGTGCCGTTCTGAGTCCAACGGAGATGTTTTCTGCATTGGCCGCGTTTCGAGAATTCGTCTCCGGCATGTTTTCAGTCGGCGGCGTGCCTCTTGTGCCAAGTAGGTGACCGTTGTAGCCCAGAATGAACACAATTTTGGGGTTTAAGATTGCAAGTGATTGATTATAAGCAGGATATATTTGGTGGACCCGGTGGGAATCGAACCCACAACCTGTCGATTAAGAGTCGAATGCTCTGCCAGTTGAGCTACAGGTCCATGTCTGTTACCCATTGCCCGACAACCTGGCGGTCGCCACGGCAACGATTTGAAGTCCTAAAATGGGCAGGCCAAAACACCGTCCACTTCAAGAGTTTACCATAGCTTCTATTTCCTCTCCAACCATTCGCGATGCACTGTCCTGCAACGCCGGCTGGAACTTCCTCCGGGATCTGCTCGTACCAAGCATCAGACCTCTCCACTGGAATTGCGCATCAGCAATTGCAGATCATCGGAGACATGTTCGGAAAAATGAACGGAGAATTGCCTGCGTATGACCACCATGTCTGCTCCTGCGACGCCGCCTGCTCTCAGCCGCGCCCTCTACGCGATCACCGCTGCCATCATCCTGCTGCATCTCGCCACCAACGGCCGCTACGGATTTCATCGAGACGAGCTGCAGTTCCTATCCGACGCGCAGCACCTCGACTGGGGATTTGTTGCCTACCCACCGCTGACGGCCTTTCTGGAGCACATCAGCCTGGGAATTTTTGGTATCAATCTGGTGGGTCTGCGGCTCTTCTCGGTCCTCTTCCAGGGGGCAGCGATCCTTTTCACCGGCCTGATTGCCCGAGACCTGGGCGGCAGGCAGCTGGCTCAAGCAGCGGCCGGGCTTTCCGTTGCACTTTCGCCGCTGCCGCTGTTTCAGGGCACAGAATTCCAGTACTCTTCGTTTGACTACTTCTGGTGGGTGCTGGCCGCGTGGGGCCTGGTGCGGCTGCTGCGCACCGACAACCCGCGCTGGTGGCTGGCTGTCGGAGCCGCCCTCGGCTTCGGACTCCTGACCAAATACTCAATCGTCTTCTACATCGCCGGCATCCTTGGCGCGCTGCTGCTGACGTCTGCCCGAAAGCATTTCCTGAGCCGCTGGTTCTGGGCCGGGGTTGGCGTGGCGATGCTCCTCTTCCTGCCCAACCTACTCTGGCAGATTCAGCACCACTTCATCTCGTACGACTTTTTGCAGCATATCCACGTCCGCGACGTTGGTCAGGGCCGGGCAGATGGGTTTTTCGGCGACCAGTTCCGTGTCTGCGCCAACCTCTTTGCTGCGCCGCTTTGGATCGCTGGCCTTGTGGCATCGTTGCGTAGCCCGCGTTACCGGATGCTGGCGTGGATGTACCTCATTCCGCTGGCACTTTTTGTGGCCGCAAAAGGCCGCGGATACTACCTGGCCGCAGCCTACCCGATGCTGTTTGCGATGGGCGCAGTCGCCGCCGAACACTGGCTCAGCCGCCTCTCCCGCCTGGGTAGAAACGCGGTCGCAGCGGTCTTTTTCGCCGGAGTGACCGCCATTGGCGTTTTCGCCTGTGCTGTGATCGTACCCCTGGCCCCGAGCGGACCACTGCGCGATTTTGCCCTGGCTCGGAACGGTGATCTGCGCGAAGAGTTGGGCTGGGATACCCTGCTTCAATCTGTCGCAGGGGTGCGCGATACGCTTTCTCCACAACAACAAAGCCATCTCGGCATTGTGGTCGGCAACTACGGCGAACGCGGCGCAATCGACCTCTTTGGTCCGGTCTACCATCTGCCGCCGGCCATTACCGGCACAAACTCGGGCTGGCTGAATAGCTACCCGCATCCTGAGCCGACCACACTGATTATCCTCGGCGTGTCCGATGAAGACCGCGAGGCGCAGTTTACTGGCTGCAGGTTCGCAGCGCAGATTCCTTATCCTGTGAGTCAGAACAACGAAGAAGCGAAGTATCACCCGCGCATCTATGTCTGCGGGCCGCCGAGACTTGCCTGGCCTGAGCTGTGGAAAGTGGCGCAAAGTTTTGGCTGAGGTGGGACGGAGGGCGTTTCAACGGGATCGAGTCTTGGAATTGCGGTATCCCATCCAGTTGGTGCGGCAACACCGCAGATTCCCTCCGGCAATGACAGAGAGAAATGCAAGGGCCAGAGCTGGAAGGACGGAAGACTAAAGCATTTTCAGGAATGGTATAAAGGGAGGCCGCATCGCTGACTGGATTTTTCATACAGAAAAATCCATCCTCGCGAAAGCTAGAAACTTCACAGTATTCCTGAAATTGCTCTAGAAGGTAAAGGCGAGTCCGCCGCGAACGCATCGCTGAGCCTGCGCAAAATAGAGCCGGGAACCGTCGCTGGTGATGAAGGGCTGATATCCCTCGGCGAGCAGGTTGCGAACATCGAGTTGCGCTTCAACCCCACCGGGCCCTTGCCGGTTCAGGCGAATCGGCTGACGGATATACACATTCAAATACGGTTCGCTGGCATCGACGGCAAACGGGGCCACCTCCGTCACAGTCCCCACGGGCTGTGAACGATAGCTCGCCCGCCAGCGTGTGCCGACGCCATCTGCTGTACCGGAGAGGGCAATTGAGTACATCTGCGCGTGATGGGGATGAACACCCTTAAGGATGACAGCTACCGATTCGGGCCTCTGGCTGGCACCGATGACCAGCGCATCCCCGCTGGCATAGCTCAGCTTTACACGGTTATGGCCTGGCAACCGGCTCTCGAAAGAGGCCAGCATCCCGGCTGTCGAATAGCCTGGCCCGGCGGTCCTGAGCAGCCCGTTGGTACGGTCGGCAAGCATCCAGCCAGCGGAGTCTTCGTCAGCACTCAAACGACCCGCACCTTCAAGGACGGGATTCTCGATGGTGTCTCCGTAAAGCACCAGTTGCAATTCCGCAGGGCCAGCATCGGCTAACCAGCCAAGCTCCTGGTGGACGCCATGCTCCAAACGCAACTGGCCATCCCGCTCACCGAGCATGGGCAACCAGGCTTGAGGCATAACATCGTCTGCGCCTGCGTCTGCTGAACGGGCCGTGGCCACGCGGTATTCGAGAGCGTTTTGTCCGCGATGCAGGGTCAGGCTCGCAAAAGGCAAGGCTGCGATGACTTCGCGGCCGTTGCCGACCCGCGCCAGCACCTGGTCAGAACCAGCCTCAGCCTCGAGGGTTTCGAGCAGTTGCAAGGTCTCCCAACTGCGAAGCGATACGGCCTGCAGACCCTGCTGCCCGCCTGCCCCGACGGCCGGATTCATCATGACGGCTGCGAGCGTCTGCACCGAACTCGACCCCAGGCCTGAGCCAGCCATCTCCTGACGGAACCCGAGCATGGCGTCGATCGCCCCGGCATTGCGGGGAGCCAACTCCGCGCTCATCGCCATGTGCCGCAGGGCCGAAGCATCGAGAACCATGGACAGGGAGAGGCGCTCAGCGGCGTTACCAAACCGTCCGTCTCCCGCGGTGGCAACAAGCCGCGCCCGCCGGGCCGCGCTGTGGCCCCGCCGCGTCTCGGCTTCGCCATCCCAGACCAGGATCGGGGAGCCGTCGTCAAGCCAGCGCAGCAAGGGCCGTGACTGCGCAGAGCGCAAAGTCCATGCCCAGTCGTCCTGATTTTCGAGCCGCGTCCTGGATGGCTGCGGAGCCAGCTGCATCAGGTCATACAGGCTGTTGAGGGTGAGGTCGACGACGGTGTTGGACTGGATGTGCAGATTCTGCTTGAGGGTCGGGATGAAGGTTGCGCCCATCGCCTTGAGTGCATACTGTCCGGGCAAGACCGAGGCGATCGAGTAGCTGCCTTTACGGTCGGTGAAGACCCGCGCTGCAAGGGTGGAATCGCGGCGCAACAACTCGACGATAATGCCGATCTGCGGGGTTCCGGCAGCATCCCGCACGACGCCGGCTACCGAGCCGGGACGTCTGGCTGTCGAGCCTGCGGCGAGCGCAGATTCGCACTGCATCAGGCTACCCAGGGTGACCAGGGCCGAAAACCCCACAACGAATTGGCAGATTTTACGCTTCACGTTTTGTCTGTGATCAATCTGCGCCCTGGCGTTCTCCTTGCGGAGCATTCCTCAAAACTGCACTTGCCTTCAGCCAACCAGATACGGTGTCTGGTCGTGCTGTTCATTGCTGGGGAGACTCTTATTCGACGACAAAAGGGGCCGATTGCGCAACCTCTTGTTTTGTAATCGCGTCGGTAATGCGAATGGTCATGCGATACTTGCCCGGCTGCAGACCGGCCAGAGCGACGCTGCGCTCCATCGTCAACTGGTCACTGTGGGCGCTGAGGTCTTTCGACTCTTCGCTCGAGGCGAGCAGAATTTTGTCAGATGTTGTGTCGCGAATTTCGTAGGTGACAGTCGCCGAGTTGCTCTTCGTCTTGTCGTCAATGCCGAGGTTATACACCTGCATCCAGCAGTTCAAGTGCTGGTCGCGGGTGAACTTCACCGGGGTGGCAAGATTTGGGCTGACCCGAGGACGAATGTAGGTGTTGCCAATGATGAAGTTGCCCGTACCAATGGTCTGGCTGGGGACACGCTCCATGCGGTCGGCCAGGATCAAGGTCGAGGTCGCGAGCTTTTCGTCATCGTACTTGGGGACATTGATGCTCTGCCCATAGATGCCCATGTGATCTGGATTGTTGACATCCTTGATCGCGATATCGACACGGTATGCGCCTGGACGCAAAGGCAAGGCCTTCCAGTACACCGACTGCTTTTCCAGTGTTTTCTGCAGCAGCTCGGCCGGCTGGGTGATCTCAACTGTGTCTTCAAACGTCTGAACAGTCTTGTGAGTGATGGTTGAAACCTTGCCGAGGATGTTGACGACACCCCTGGATACGCCATCCTTGGTCGTGAAGGTCACATCCTTGTTTTTGATTTGCAGCGTTACCGGGACCAGAACGGTGTCTTCAGTGACCTTGACGAAGTCTGTGCGTACATCAAAGGGGAAGACCGGACCCGACATCAGCTTGTGCTCAGAGATGAAGCTTTCCAGATCCTTGAATTTGACCGGAGGCGGGGCAAAGAGCTTGGCCGCCAACTCGATGCGATCGAATTGTTTGCCCTGCGTACCTGCACCCAATGGCCCGTTTCCAAGGTTTTCGATTCCACCTTTGAAGCGGTCTGCCTTCTTTGACTGGCCCATCTGCTCGTAAATTGTTTCGCCGCCGCCGGGAACATGCAGCAGGGCATCCTTTTCAGAGCGATCAATGGTGAAGTGATAGTCGCCGCACTGGCAGGTATCAACGAATTCGATGTCGATGTTGTCGCCAACACCCTCGAGGTAACGGTAATGCCATGTCTCAAAGGGGAAAGTCGAAGTCTCACCGCCGCCTTCGTCCTGAGGGCGCTGATAGCTGCCGCCTGAGGGGTGGGCCTCAATCGAATCGGGCTTGCCGAAGGAGATATAGATGTGGCCGCGATCTGTCTTCCATCCGGGCTTGCCCGCCGCGAAGTGCTCATTGGCGTATGCGATACGGCGATAGTGCTCTTCGCGGAACTCATTGTCGGGCGAATCTGGATTTGGATTGCGACGCAGCCAGAACTGCTCGATGAAGGCATCGCGCTCTTCGTCGTTGCTGAGATTTTTGAAGGCGCGGGTCTCTTCGTCAGAAATGATCCAGGAGACGTCCTGGCTGAGCCAGGTTTTGTAGGCCGTGGAGAGTTCCTGCTTTTGCAGCTTCTGCCGGGCAAACTTTTGCTTATCCGTGAGGGGACGCTTCAGTGGGTCCGCTTCCTCCTGCTTTTTCGCTGCTGGTTCCTGCGTGGTGCCAGCTTGAGGCGCTGCCGGTTCCTGCCACCCTGCCACTCCGCCCGCCAAGGCCGTGACCGGCACGGCGAGCGAAACCATCGCCAAGGTGCCAATTCCAACTGCGAACACTGCCCAACTGCGTTGCGTCTTGCCTTCACTCTGCTTCATTTGTCTTTTCCAACTCCTGCAATCCCCTATTCTACGGTTGCGAAGGGCCCGGGGCAAGGATGAGGATGCCATTTAGACCCCCCTGCATAAAAAAGGTTACTTGACACCGACAGAAGGCTTGAGACGATGGTGGTCAGCTTTTCCGTTTTCCCTGCATTTGCGGGAACCCTCTGCCGCGGAATTGCGTACACTGTGAGCGGAGACATCCTCACCTTTTCGAACCTATGAAAAAAGTCATATTCATCGTCCTCGGGGTCCTGGCGCTCGCCGGCATCGTTGCCTTCATGATCTACAAGGCGCAGTCGGGCTACACCAGCGTCCTTACTGGCAAAGTTGTGCGACAGGATCTTGTCACCGTTGTCAGCGGCACCGGCCAGATCAAGCCCAAGACGTACGTTAATCTCGGAGCGACCTCCTTTGGACGTATCACTCACCTCTTTGTCAAAGAGGGTGACACGGTGAAGAAGGGGCAGATTGTCGCCCAGCTTGAGCACGTACAGTCGGAAGCGAACGTCGACGCTCAAAAGGCGT
This sequence comes from Acidobacteriota bacterium, assembly GCA_025359885.1. Lineage (GTDB taxonomy): Bacteria > Acidobacteriota > Terriglobia > Terriglobales > Acidobacteriaceae > Acidicapsa. The sequence goes on along the minus strand of JANYDG010000005.1, from coordinate 22,714 downwards.
CCATTGCCTCTGCCACGACGGACGTTGCCTCATTCGCGGCCGCTGAAAAGACCGCAGATGCCAATGTGCAGCACGCAAAGGCCGATCTCGAGCAGAAGAAGCTTGATTTTGACCGCGCCAAGAGCCTGTACGACCAGCAATTGATCTCAAAGCAGGATTTCGACGGCAAAAAGGCTGCCTACGACCTCGCGGTAGCTTCGCTGGCCCAGGCCGACGCGGCGGTGATTCAGGCCAAGGCGCAGACTTCATCGGCACGGGCCAAAGTCACCAACAACCAGGCTGTACTTCGATCGAACCTGGACGCGCTCGACAAGACCGTTTCCTCTGCTCCGTTTGACGGCATTGTGACCAACCTGCCCGTTCGCGAAGGTGAGACTGTGGTCACCGGCATTCAGAATTCTGAGGGCTCGACGCTGATGACCCTCGCGGACATGAGCGTAATCACCGCAGAGGTGAAGGTAGATGAAACCGACATCGTCAACATCCAGCTTGGTCAGGCCGCAGACATTTCTGTCGATGCGTTGCCGGGCCGGGTCTTCAAGGGCCATGTGACCCTGGTTGGCGATCAGGCGATTCTGCGCTCCACCGGCATTGCAACTTCGCAATCAACGACGGGTACGGAAGAGGCCAAGGACTTCAAGGTCGTCATCACCCTTGATTCGCCTGACAGCGCTCTGCGTCCCGGCCTCTCGACCACCGCCAAAATCACCACGGCTCACAAGCCAGGGGCGCTCACGCTGCCGATTCAGGCGCTCACCAACCATGTGCCAGAGACTCTGGATGCCACTGGCAAGCCAGTAGCTGACACGGCCACACCGGCACCGGGCGCCAAGCCTGCAGTCTCTGTGCAGGGTGTATTCACGCTGAATACCATCGGAGGCAAGCTTCGCGCTGTATTTGTCCCCGTGACCACAGGCATTACCGGTGCGACCGATATTGAAGTGCTCTCAGGGGTTAACGAGGGCCAGGAGATTGTCACTGGTCCCTTCAAGACTCTGCGTGCCCTCAAGGGCGGTGCCCTGCTGAAGCGAGATACAGTCAAGCCTGGAGCCGCCACACCTGCACCCGGCAACTGATCGCGACTTTGAGCTGCTGAGTGATGGAACAAAAGGGAGCGTTCACCCGTATCAACGCTTGAATCGTGCATCGAATCAAGTTCTGATTCCAAGCTGAATCCGCTCCTGTCGGCTCACTTCGATAGAGGAAATTCGTCGAAAGCCTGCCGCATCTGACTCGAACCGAGTACCACCCGAAGGAACCAAACAATGGCTTCAAACACCATCGCCGCACCCGAGACCGCCGCCCAAGCCCATCCCAAGCGCGACATGATTGTCGTTGAGGACCTGTGGAAGACCTACGACATGGGCTCAGAACAGCAGGTCAGCGCATTGCGAGGCATTTCGCTGAATATCAAGGACAACGAATACGTTGCCATCATGGGCCCCTCCGGCTCTGGCAAGTCGACTTTCATGAACCTGATCGGCTGTCTCGATTCGCCGTCAAAAGGCAACTACTGGCTCAACAACCAGCTGGTCAGTGCGCTGGACGATGACGAACTGGCGCGCATCCGTAACAAGGAAATCGGCTTCGTCTTCCAGACATTTAACCTGCTGGCCCGGGCATCTGCGCTGCACAACGTTGAGCTACCGCTGATTTACAACGGTACCCCAGCGGCTGAGCGTCTTGAACGTGCCAAAGAAGCACTCCACAATGTCAACCTCGACGGACGCATGCACCACAAGCCCAACGAACTCTCGGGCGGTCAGCGCCAGCGCGTTGCCATTGCCCGGGCACTGGTCAACCGGCCCAGCATCATCCTGGCCGACGAACCGACGGGTAATCTCGACTCCAAGACCGGCGTCGAGATCATGGCACTGTTCGACGAACTTCAGGCCAAGGGCAATACCATCGTCCTCGTTACCCACGAACCTGATATTGCTGAATACGCTCATCGCGTTGTCCACATCCGCGACGGAGAAATCGCCTCAGACGAACCTTCAAAGCGCTTCCGGTAGATTGAGCCTTTAGAGCATTTTCATGAGTACTGTGGAGTGTCCAGCTTTCGCGAGGATGGATTTTTCTTGATCAAAAATCCAGTCAGCGGTGCGGCATTCTTTTATACCATTCCTGAGAATGCTTGATCCCTGTGCTGGCTGCGCCTGGTTTTCTGCAGCCAGCGAGGGCACCACAAATCTAACCGTTTGGATGCACCGGCAGCAGCGAGAGCCTCGCCGTAAGGACCACCAGCGCCGACCACAATAGATCCGCACCGAGCAGATGGACTACCTGCATCCAGACCGGCGCGAGCAGCCATACATCCAGACCGCCGAGCAGATATTGCACTGCCAGCAGCCCAACCACGAGGCCAGAGAGAGCGCGGTTATCCCATGGCCCATTGCGTCGCGCCGCGCGAATCAGCAGCCAGATTAGAAAAATACTCGCAAAAATCGCCACCGTGGGATGGGTCCACCGCCAACGCAGCAGCCAGCCTGCCTCGCCCGTGACGTGCGAAGAAAAGTCCTGCTCGATTGAAGCGCCCAGCGAACTGGCAGGGAACAACGTATCTCCCAGCGCGGCCATTGACCCCGTCACGCCCACAATCATCACGGAAATCATGCCGATGGTCGTGCCAATGGGCGCGCTGATATGCACATCGCGCCAGCGATACCCGATGCGGCGGCCAAGGAAATGCGCCGCCATCGCCAGAGCTGCCACCAGCAGCAGCGTGTTCGAGAGATGCAGCGCCAGCATCGGCGGGCGCAGCGGAGACTGGCTCTGCGCCGTCAGTCCCAGCTTCACCAGCAGCGCGCCCAGGGCACCCTCGGTCAGGGTAAGAAAGACAGCAGCCCCTGCGGCCCAGCGTGCGAGGTGACCGGTAACAGTCCGCCGCCACGTCCATAGGAGCAGGCCGAGCACGCAAAACATGTCGAGGGCCGCCGTGATCCGGTGGGCAAACTCGATCATCGTCTGCAAGGTTGGCGACTGCTGCAAGACAGTTCCGTTGCATAGCGGCCAGTGGTCGCCGCATCCGGCCCCCGAGCCCGTCGCTCGCACCACAGTGCCCCACAAGATTGTCGCAATAAAGTACCCCAGCACGCCCCACGCAAACCAGCGCAGCCTCGTCGAAGGAGCTTTCCCGGAAACCGAAACGGCAGTCGTCATCATATGCCTTCCTCTGGCGGAAACTTCAGTGTAGACCAATCCCTCTCCCCATTCCTCACGTCCCCCGCCAGGCACGTCGTCTGCCGTTGAACGACTTTAGTATCATCCTCAAGACGCCTGGAGGCACCTCGGAAGTGCGACCAAATCCTTTCTCTCGAGCCGCGCGAACGGCGCTTGCAGCAACTTCTGCCCTCATGCTCTGCTGCCTCGCCGGTTGCGGCAGCAGCAGCTCGGCACCGCCCCAGCCCTCCGCCGCCGCCACGCCCACCTGTTCCCCGGCCGCCGGCAGCTACTCCTCCCCCCAGACCGTTACGCTCGCCGATGCAACCCCCGGCGCAACCATCTTCTACACCCTGGATGGCTCCACTCCCACCGCAAGCTCCGCCCGATACACCAACCCGGTGCCCGTCGCTTCGACCGAGACCCTCCACGCCATCGCGGTCGCCACGGGCTACACCAACAGCAGAGTCGCCGCCGCCACCTACACCATTCGCATCCCGGGACCGATCGTCTCTGTCGTGCAGACCTCCGACGATGGAAGCCAGAAATTCGCCGCTCAGCCCAGCTTTCCCTTCCTCTCCGGCACCACCGCCTCCAACCCCGTCTACGTCGATGAATCTCTGACCTATCAGACCGTCGAGGGCTTCGGCGCCGCCTTCACCGATACAGCCGGCTACAACCTCAACGTCGTCGCCTCGCCCGCAGCCCACGCCGAGGCGCTCAACAACCTCTTTACCCGAAGCGGTAACGGAATCGGCCTCAGCTTCATGCGCATTCCCATCGCCGCCTCCGATCTCTCCCTCTCCGTCTACTCCTTCGACGATGTGCTCGCCGGTCAAACCGATCCCACCCTCGCTCACTTCTCCATCGCCCACGATCAGGCCTACATCCTGCCCCTCATTCAGGAAGCCATGGGACTCAATCCCCAAATGAAGCTGATGGCCAACCCCTGGAGCCCGCCCGCCTGGATGAAGTCGAACGACTCCATGGTCAACGGTGGAAGCCTGCTTCCCGCAAACTACTCCGCCTTCGCCAGTTACCTCGTCAACTATCTCCAGGCCTATCAGCATGCCGGCATACCCATCGATTACCTGTCCATTCAGAACGAACCCACGTATACCACCACTTATCCCAGCATGGATCTCGAAGCGCCCGAGGCTACAACGGTAGTCAGTCAGTATGTGCTTCCGGCTCTGGCAGCCAATTCCATCTCCACCAGGCTCCTGCTCTTTGACAGCAACTATTACCTCATCAACTATCCCCTGACCGAGCTTGCCAACTTGACCATTGCTAACTCGCCGCAAGTTGCCGGCGTGGCATGGCACGGATACGGCGGCCAGCAAGGCGCTATGCAGTTAGTCGCCAATCAGTTCCCCAATCTCGGGCAATATGAGACCGAGCACTCCGGCCAGACCTACCCTGGCTCCCCCGATCAATTCAAGCAGGACTTTGAAGATATCACCGCCGTCCTGCGAAACAGCGGGCGCAGCTTCGTCAAGTGGAGTCTGGCAGTCAATGAAAACTATGGACCAGAGACCAACGGCTGCAGTAACTGCGATGGAATCGTCACCATCAACAGCATTACCGGCGGCGTGACTTACCCCCGGGACTACTACTCTCTCGGCCAGTTCAGCAAATATATCTATCCCAACGCCAAACGAATCTATTCCAGCAACGCCCAGGGCATCCTAACCTCCGCCTTTCTCAATCCCGATTCCTCCAAAGTCCTCGTCGCCTTCAATGACTCGAGCGCAGCCCAGACCTTCCAGGTCATCTGGGACGGTCAGAGCTTTGCATACACTTTACCCGGCCTGACCGCTGCCACATTTACCTGGTCCGGAACCCAGACCGATCCGGTGACCGTCGACGCACATACCCAGATACAAGCCTCGAGTTATACCTCCCTCTCCAACCTGATGACCGAAGATACCACCGATGCCAACGGCGGTTACGATCTCGGCTATGCCTCCGATGGCTCCTGGGCGCAGTACAAGCGAGTCGACTTTGGCTCCGGCGTCACGCAGCTTTCCGCCCGCGTTTCAACCAAAGATAGTGGCGCGGCAATCGAGTTCCATCTCGACAGCCCCACCGGCCCTCTGGTTGCCACCGCAAGCGTCCCGGACACCTCCGGATGGCAGACCTGGACCACAGTCACCGCTCCCGCCACGCAAGCCACCGGCCTGCACGACCTCTGCGTGGTCTATCGCAACCTGCCCTCGAACCTGAACTGGTTCTCGTTCAACTGAGCCCGCCCCGCGCCCGGCGTCAATTCCGCATCAGGCGCAGCACATGCCCGACAATCATCAAATCCTCGGCCGGTGGAATCACCCGGACCGTTACTGGCGACCCGTCGGCAGAAATTGTGGCCTCACCCCGGGAAGCATTCCGCGCCAGGTCGAGAATAATGCCCATGTCTTCGAGCCCGGCGCATGCCTCGGCCCGTGTCGCGGCGTCGTTTTCGCCGATGCCGCCGGTAAATACCAGCATGTCCAGGCCGCCGAGCACCGCCGTGTACGCCCCGATAAACTTCCGCAGTACGTAGCAGAACTCATCGACGGCCAGCCGCGCCGCCGCATTCCCCTCGCCAATCGCTGCTCGCAACGAACGCATGTCGTTGGTCAGCCCGCTTACTCCCAGCAAACCGGACTGTTTACTGACGATCTTTTCCAGCTCATCCGCCGCTGCAACCGTCCCCGGCAGCCGAGCCGCCAGGCCGCGCAGGAGGAAGAGCAGCACGCCAGGATCGATGTCCCCGGTTCGCGACCCTGAAATCAACCCGCCCGTCGGCGTCAGCCCCATCGAAGTATCCACACCGCGACCGCCGCGAATCGCCGAAATTGAAGCGCCATTGCCCAGATGCGCAACAATCAGCCGCGACGGAAAACGCTCCGGGTTTTCCCGCTGGAGGTGAGAAACAATCGATTCGTACGAGAGGCCGTGCGCTCCAAACCGCCGTACCCCCATCGCCGCATACGGCTCTGGAATCGGCAGTTGGCGGGTGACCTCCGGGAGATTGCGGTGAAAGTAGCTGTCAAGGCAGACAAAATTGGGTACACCAGGAAAAAGCTCCGCTGCCCGCCGCATGATGAAGATTGCAGTGGGCGTATGCAGGGGCGCAAAGGCGGTGTAGCGCTCCATCTCTTCGATAAGCTCAGGCGTAATCCGCTGGTTTTCGGTTACGGTCGGACCGCCGCAGACCATGCGGTGGCCAATCGCCGCTGGTTGCGGAAACGGAGGCTGAGCAAGGGCCCCAGCCACCAGCGCAAAGCCGGTTTCCAGGTCGGGAATCGCCGGCGTCTCATCGACCAGCTTCACGCCGTCGGCCCCCTGAATCCAGAACTTGCCAAGGGCGGAAGAACCGATGCCATCGACCGCCCCTTCGAGCAGCTTGGCAACCTCGCCGTTGGCCGTTTCATACACCGAAAATTTAATTGAAGAAGAACCGCTGTTCAACACCAGTACAGGCAGGGTCACGAATGAATGTCCTCTAATCTCTCAAAAAATGCGGCAGGTTTCAGGGTGTTTCAGGGAATACTGCGGTCCAGAAAATTCTGCGCAGAGCGGCTTTTCTTTGCTGGAAAAGCCGCGCGTTCTTCAGATGTCAGGTCTACACCCTTCCCTGAAATGCTTTAGCCCCGCCCCTTCCACTTCCAGTTGCGAATCTCAGGCAGATCCTGCCCGTTCTCCGCGACATACAGCCGATGCCTCTGAATCTGCTCTGAATACCGCTGCCGTGCCTCTTCGTGGACCGGCGCGAGGCGCGGTACCCGCAAAATCGCGTCCAAAGCCAATTGGTAGCGGTCGATATTGTTCAGAACGCACATGTCAAAGGGCGTGGTAGTCGTGCCCTCTTCCTTATAGCCGCGCACATGCATGTTGTCATGATTGTGACGCCGGTACGTCAGCCGGTGAATACACCACGGATACCCGTGAAACGCAAAAATTACCGGTTTGTCGCAGGTAAATGCTGCGTCAAACTCCTCATCGGCCAGCCCATGCGGGTGCTCTGAACCGGGCTGCAGGGTCATCAGATCCACCACATTGACGACGCGAACCCGGATGTCAGGCACCTGTTCGCGCAGCAACATCACCGCTGCAAGGGTCTCGAGTGTCGGCACGTCACCGGCACAGGCCATCACCACATCTGGCTCGCCATCGGCAATCGGGTCAGAAGCCCATGCCCAGACGCCCAGCCCGGTCATGCAGTGCTGCACCGCTTCATCCATTGTCAGCCACTGCGGCGCAGGCTGCTTGCCGGCCACAATGAGATTGATGTAGTTGCGGCTGCGCAGGCAGTGGTCGGCCACCGACAGCAAGGTGTTTGCATCGGGCGGCAGGTAGATTCGGACGACGTCCGCCTTCTTGTTCAGCAGGTGGTCGATGAAACCCGGGTCCTGGTGCGAGAAGCCGTTGTGATCCTGCCGCCACACATGCGAGGTCAGCAGATAGTTCAGCGAAGCGATCGGCTTGCGCCACGGAATCTCTCGCGTCACCTTCAACCACTTCGCATGCTGGTTGACCATCGAGTCCACGATGTGAATGAAGGCCTCATAGCAGGAGAAGAATCCATGTCTCCCGGTCAGCAGGTAGCCCTCAAGCCAGCCCTGGCAGAGATGCTCGCTCAGCACCTCCATCACCCGGCCCGTCTCGGACAGGTTCTCGTCGACCGGCAGCACTTCCGCCATCCACGCCTTGCCCGTACCCGTAATCACGTCACCAATACGATTTGAAGCCGTCTCATCCGGCCCAACCACGCGAAAATTCTTTGATTCGAGATTGGCCTGCATCACTGCATGCAGCAGTTGGCCCAGAATTCGCGTCGACTCCGCGTCCACCTGGCCACGCGCGGCGTCAGAACCTATCTTCACCGCAAAATTGCGAAAGTTCGGCACCACCAGCGGCTTCAGCAGCAGGCCGCCATTGGCATGGGGATTCATCCCCATGCGCCGCCGCCCCTTTGGGGCCAAATCAGCCAACTCCGGCAGGAAGCGCCCCTTGGCATCAAACAGCTCTTCCGGCTTGTAGGAACGCATCCACTCATCCAGTAGTCGCAGATGGTCCGGCTTCTCAAAAATCTCGCTGAATGGCACCTGATGCGCCCGCCACGTTCCTTCGACTGGCTTCCCGTCGACAAACTTCGGCCCCGTCCAGCCCTTCGGCGTCTTCAGGATCAGCATTGGCCATGCTGGCCGCGCTGTGTTGCCGTCGCGCGCGCTCGCTTGAATGGCCGCGATCCGGTCCAGCATCGTGTCCAGCACCGCCGCCATACCCTGGTGCATCGTTGTCGGATCGCTGCCTTCCAAGGTGAAGGGCTCATACCCGTAGCCGCGCATCAGTTCTTCCAGCTCCGCATGCGGTATGCGAGCCAGCAGTGTCGGATTGGCAATCTTGTACCCATTCAGATGCAGAATCGGCAGTACCGCCCCATCCGTGGCCGGATTGAGAAACTTGTTCGAGTGCCAGCTCGCCGCGAGCGGCCCCGTCTCCGCCTCACCATCGCCCACGACACAGGCCACGAGCAGATCGGGATTGTCTAAGGCCGCGCCAAAGGCATGCACCAGCGAATAACCCAGCTCTCCGCCCTCGTGAATCGACCCTGGTGTCTCCGGTGCCACATGGCTCGGAATCCCCAGAGGCCAGCTGAACTGCCGGAACAGCCGCTTGATGCCGTCGGCGTTCTGTTCCACCGCCGGGTAAAGCTCGGTGTACGAGCCTTCAAGGTATGTGTTCGCCACCAGCCCTGGGCCCCCATGGCCCGGCCCGATGATGTAGATCATGTTCAGGTCGCGCTCATTGATCGCCCGGTTCAGGTGAACATAGAGAAAATTGAGCCCCGGCGTCGTGCCCCAGTGGCCGAGCAGACGCGGCTTCACATCCTCCAGCGTCAGCGGAGCCCGCAACAGGGGATTGTCCTTGAGGTAAATCTGCCCGACCGAGAGGTAATTTGCCGCCCGCCAGTAGGCGTCCATCTGGGCCAGCAGTTCGGTGCTCAACGGCACCCGCGCGGCGGTTTCGCCAGCTTTATCGATCTGCAACAAATCCTGCGACATAGACACCCTCCATCAAGGGCATCAGCCAACTGGGAAAGGACACCAATACCCCGAAAGCAGATACTAACAGCCGCAGATAACGATGGAGTGTGACTTACCGCACACATTTGCACACAGGAATCATGCCGCAATTCAATGACCGAACCATCGAAAAAACACTTCGATTGTTACAGCAGAATGAACGTGCGCTAAGTTCAACTTATAGCTGGTAGTTTGCCGCTTCGAGCTTCTGCTGCCACTTCCACGCGGACGTAAGTATTTCGTCCAGATCGCGTTTTGCGGTCCAGCCCAGCACTTCTTTGGCCCTGGTGGCGTTGGCAAAGAGCGCCGGCGGGTCCCCTGCCCTGGGCGGCGCCAGCTCGTGCGGCACCGGGATGCCGGTGAGCCGCTCAAAGCTGTCCATGATCTCCTTGACGGAGGTACCCTTGCCCGTGCCGAGGTTCAGGCTGACCGATTCGCCGCCGTTGGCCAGGTATTCGAGCGCGAGCACGTGCGCCGCGCCCAGGTCTGAAACATGAATGTAGTCGCGAATGCAGGTTCCATCCGGCGTTGGCAAGTCATGCCCAAAGACCTTGAGCGGCGGAATCTTGCCCAACACCGCCTTGAAGACCAGCGGAATCAGGTGCGTCTCCGGATCATGCACCTCGCCAATCAATCCGCTGGCATGCGCCCCCGCCGCATTGAAGTACCTGAGCGCCGCATACCTGAGCCCATGCGAGGTCGAGTACGCCTGCAGAACATGCTCAAAAAACAGCTTCGTCGCGCCATAGGGATTGATGGGGTCTTTGGGGGAATCCTCGGTAATCGGCAGCACCTGGGGAATGCCGTAGATCGAATTTGTCGAGGAGAAGATGAACTTGCGCACGTTCGAGGCCAGCACAGCGTCCATCAGCTTCAGCGCAGACTCCACGTTGTTTTTGAAATACTTACGCGGATTGGCGACCGACTCGCCCACGTAGGCGCAGGCAGCAAAGTGCATGACCGCGTCGACGCGATCCAGCGCGGGAGCCAGCTTTTCGCTGTCGGCAATGTCGCCCTCAATCAGTTCGAAGCCATCGGAAAGCCTGCGGTTGCCGGTGGTCAGGTTGTCGTAGATGATGACTTCATGTCCGGCCGCGACCAACTCCCGCACCGCGTGAGAACCCACATAGCCGCTACCACCCGTGACCAGAACGCGCATTGAAACTCCTTCAGTGAAAAACCCTGCATTTGAAGTGTTGGAGCAGGCATTTGGTGCTTAGTCTAAGTGCCGCCACCTGGCCTCGCCAATCCTACTGACGGGTCATCAGCTCGGACGAACGTTGCGCTTTTCCCAAATCTTGGCATCAATCAAAAATCGGAACCAGAACGTCTGCAAGACCCAGAAAATGAACCCCTCGGTGCCATCCAGAAAGCCGAGCTTGAAGAAATAGCGGTATCCAAACAGCAGAAAGGGCCTGACAAACAAGGGCAGATTGTTGTACTTTTCCCGGAGCGCCCGCTTCCTCTGCGCGGGATTTCCCCTGGCATCGGCCACCAGCCGCCCGGCCTCATTCTTTGCGTCCATTTCCGCCACTTCGCCGTCGGCCCAGCGATTGTGCCGCGCTGTCCACTCCGACAGGCTCATGGCAATGTCGTCAATCATCACGCCCGGCAACTGGCCTGTCTTCTTGTCGCCGTCGCCCGACAGCAGAAAATGCTGGTCGTACTTGCGGTCTTCGCAGCGGCCCACGCCCGAGCGAAACAGCCGCAAGTGCCACGTCGGGCTCATGCCGCCATGCCGCATGACCCGGCCCAGAAACTTCACATAGCGCGGCACAAAATACCCCGCCACCGCGGGCTCCTCAGGCAGCGCCTGAATGGCCGCGACCAGCGCGTCGTCCATGACTTCGTCAGCGTCCAGGTGAAGCTGCCATTTGCCGGTAATGGCCAGGTGGTCGATAGCCCAGTTGCGCTGTGCGCCGTAGTTCTCAAACGCGTGCTGGACAACCTGGGCTCCGTAGCACTCAGCCAACGCAACCGTGCCGTCTTTACTGAACGAATCCACGACGAAAATCTCGTCTGAAACCTGACGTGCACGCTCCAGCGTTGCGCCAAGAGTGTCTTCTGAATTGAAAGCAAGCAGGATTACGGAAGGCCGCATATACCTCGATGGTAGTGCATTCTCTGTTGAGCCCAAAGAAAAAGTGCTGTGGGCACGGTAAACCACTCACTGGAAATACCGTTTAAGTTTGAGAATCTGGGTCTCAAACCCATACCAGAGGGCCGTGGCAACGGCCGTCGAAGCCACCAGCCGCAGCGCTACAATCGCCAGATTATTCAAGACCTGTACCGCGTTGCCGTCGCTCAGCCGCGCATCAAAACTGCCAAAGTACACAAAGACCAGAATGTGCGTCATGTACAGGCCGTAGCTGATCTTGCCGTAAAACGGCAGAGGCCCCCGGCGCAGCAGCCAGCCCGCCCGATTCCCCGTCCCCGCGACCGCCGCCAGCACCACCCCGGCAAAGGCAAATGCCAGCGCGGAATCCAGAAACGAAGTTCCGCCGGCCCAGGTCGCCGCGAGCGCAAATCCTGCAACGGCCACGCCCAGCCCCAGCCCCAGCCAGACCCGGCGGGTTAGATTGAGCCAATACAGCCCCAGCGCCAACAGACTGCCCAGCGCAATCCCGTCCAGGTGAATGAGCGTATGTGTGCTCGTAAGCCAGTGGGGATGCAGATACCGCACCAGCGGCGACGTCGCCACCATCGACACCAGCAATGCCGGCAGCACCCACCGCCAGCGAACTCCCCAAAAGCGCAGCGAACTGAGAAAGATCACCGGCGCCCAGACCAGGTAATACTGCTCTTCAATCGCCAGAGACCACGTGGGGCCGAGCGTCCCCGGCAGCGCTGTATGGCGCAGGTTTTGCAAAAACAATGCATACGCCGCCAGCGTCTTCCAGTGGGACTGGTTGGCCAGCGTGTCACCCAGAAACCACTCCGGCACGGCATAGCAGACCGCCAACAGCAGAAAGTAAACTGGCCAGATGCGCAGCGCCCGCCGCGCGTAAAAATTGCGAAAGTAATGAGGCTTGCCCCGTGCTTCGACAAGAATCGATGTAATCAAAAAGCCCGAAAGCACAAAGAAGAGATTCACCCCCGCCCATCCCCACAGCGAGGCGTAGTAACTCCATGTACCCTCAAGCCGCGCATGGCAGTGGTAGATGACCACCGCCAGCACCGCAAGCCCGCGCAGCCCCTGAAGCTCAGGGATATAGCTGGGCAGCCACGTTGGGCGTTTGATCGTCGTTGGGGCCAACTCTGTCGGGGCCAAATCAGGCGCTGGCAAGGCTTACCCCGCAGCCAGCTCTTTAGCCCGCTGCGTAGCCCGCATGACGGCCTTGATCAGGGTCACGCGCAGGCCGCCTTCTTCCAGCTCCAGAATGCCGTCAATCGTGCAGCCCGCCGGGGTGGTCACCGCGTCTTTGAGCAGCGCCGGATGGTAGCCCGTATCGAGCACCATCTTGGCCGCGCCAAAGGTGGTCTGGGCCGCCAGCAGCGTTGCCGTATCGCGCGGCAGGCCGACCTTGACGCCCGCCTCAGCCAGCGACTCCAGAATGATGTAGATGAACGCCGGCCCCGAGGCAGAAAGCCCGGTCACTGCATCCATGTGCTTTTCGTCGACAGTCACGGTACGGCCAACGGTTTCAAAAATCCGCCGCGCCAGCTCCATCTGTGCGTCTGAAACAAATCGCCCGCGGCACAGCCCGGCAATGCCCGCGCCGAGGGCCGAAGGCGTATTGGGCATGGCGCGAATGACCGCAATTTCCATGCCCGCGGCCTCTTCAATCGCCGCCGTCTTCACCGACGCGGCAAAGCTCACAATCGTCTTTTTGGGCGTCAGCGCCGGGCGAATCTGCGCTACCAGCTCCGGCACCTGGAACGGCTTCACACCCAGCAGAATCAAGTCAGCCTGCTCGGCCGCCGCCAGGTTGTCCGTCGAAACGTCCACGCCCCACTGAGTCGAAAGCGCAATCGCCTTCTCGGCATGCGCTACCGTCGCGTGAATCTGGTCCGGCGAAAACAGGTTCTGCTTCAAAAAAGCCTGCAAAAGAATGCCGCCCATCTTGCCTGTGCCAAGCACGGCGATGCGGACGTTGGGCAACTGTGCGGGAGTTTCTACTTCAATGACGGGAATTTCAGACACGATACGTTCCTCGTTTGAATCCAAATCGAATTGACTTACCTTTACGCTGTCATCCTGAGCAAAGCGCAGCGGAGTCGAAGGACCTGCGGTTGCGTTTATCTCTTACACAATCGAAGGTGAACGACCGATGACACTCTTTCCAGAATACCCTTTCGCCAAGCCAATGTTTCGGCTCAGCGAGGCAGAAACGGCCATTCCCGCCGCCCCCGCGCGCGAATCATGTAAATCACCGTCCCGGTAGCTGCGATGCCCCCCGCCACGCCCAACTCCAGCAGGGGATTGGGTCGGTACGACAGCACGAACACAAACCCCGCCATTGCCAGCAACGGCGGCAGCGGAAACAGCGGCATCCTAAACGGCCGCTTCAGCTCTGGCTGCCGGTAGCGAAGCCAGATCACGCCGATCTGCTGCAGCAGAAATTGCAGCAGGATTCGAATCACCACCAGCAGTGTGATCACTTCCTTGAGCGAAAAGAAGCAGAAGACCGTCGCCACCAGGCCGAGCGCCACCAGCGACCGGTGCGGAATCCCATGCCGCGCATGCACCGCTCCGAGCGCGGAGAAATAGTTCCCGTCCCGCGCCGCCGCATACGGCACCCGGCTATACCCCAGCAGCAGCGAAAACACCGACGAAAACGCGCTCCACAAAATCAGCGTCGCCAGCCCCTGCCCCGCAAAATGTCCAAAGGCGGACTGCGCAATGTCCGCGACCAGCGCCAGCCGCCCCGGGGCCACTGCCGCCGCAGCCTGCGTCGAGACCGGACCAATCGCCGGGAGAACCGCCAGGTTCATCGCAATATAGAACGCAGCCACCGCCAGGATCGAAATCAGAATCGCCCGCGGAATCGTCTTTTCCGGCTTCCGCACTTCTGCACCCAGAAAGCAGATGTTGTAGTAGCCCCAGAAGCAATAACAGGTAAAAACCGTCGCCTCCGCGAGGGGGCGAACAAAGGCCGTTGTCGGCCAGCCGATCAGCTCCTGCAGATTCCAACCGCCGTTACCCGCGATCTGATTCCCGGTGACCACACCAGAGACGATGACCGCAGCCAGTGTAATCAGCACGCCGCCAAAGAGCAGCGAGGCAAGCCGCGTGATCGAGCTGAGATTGCGATACAGCAGCGCCGTCACCAGCAGGCAGGCCGCTGCAGCCACAAGGTTCGTCCCGTGCAGCCCGGGCAGAGCGGCAATCGGAGCCAGTTGCAGCGGCTTCCATATATACGCCAGAAAGGTCGCAAGCCCAAGACACCCCGATGCAATCGAGAGCGGCGCAGAAAAGCTCAACTGCCACACATAGAGAAATGAAACCCAGCGCCCCGGCCCGAGGGCTCCGTAAATCTGGCGAAGGAAGGCATACGACCCGCCCGCCTCGGGAAAGGCCGCGCCCAATTCCGCGCACACCAACCCGTCGCAGATCGCAATCGCCGCGCCCAGCACCCAGGCCCAGATGGCAAACCGGCTGCCGGCCGCAGCAATCACCAGGGGCAGCGTCAGGAACGGACCGACGCCGATCATGTCCATCATGTTGAGCGCAATGGCTGAGGGCAGACCGATGCGCCGGGCGAGTCCGGCAGAAGGGCTGGCAGACGGGCTGGCAGACGGGCCAACAGACGGGCCGTGCGGGGAACCGGAAGATTTCGTCGAAGAAGCCATCCCTACCTCAGTTGTACACTGACCATAATGATGGGTCCTCTTCCTTCCTTAAGACAGACCGCGGCGTGGCTGGCCCTCGCCAGCCTGCTCCCTGCATACACGCGTGCCCAGCAGCCGGGTTCCCCCGCATTGGCCGCCACCGAGGCTCGCGAAGTAGCCCTGCCCCTCCCCGAAGATCGCGGAGCAGCCGCCCTCGCCCAGTCCCTCAAGCGCCTCGGTACCTGGGCCAGTTTGATGATCGTGATTGCCCACCCCGACGATGAAGACGGTGGCATGCTGACCTATGAAACCCGCGGCAACGGAGTCCGCGCCTCGCAGCTTACCCTCACCCGCGGCGAGGGCGGCCAGAACGCCATCGGCTCAGACTCCTACGACGCGCTCGGCCTCATCCGTACCAGCGAGCTCCTGCGTGCCGACCAGTTCTACGGCGTGAAGCAGTACTGGGGGACGGAGGCCGACTTTGGTTTCTCAAAGACCAAGGAAGAGGCCTTTACCCAGTGGGGCCATGACCGCGTGCTGTACGACGCCGTCCTTGCCATCCGTCGCGAACGCCCCCTGGTCATCGTCTCCACCTTCGTCGGCGGCATCACCGACGGCCACGGCCAGCACCAGGTCTCCGCCGCCATCGCCCAGGAAGCCTACAAAGCCGCGGGAGACCCCGCCGCCTTTCCGGAACAGTTCGCCCTGGGAGTGCGGCCGTGGTCCCCGCGTGCCGTCTTCTCCCGCATGCCCTTTGCCCCGGTCACGGCAAAAGGAATGTTTGACTACGCCACCGGCAAATGGGCTCCCGTGCGCTTTTACAACTACGTCACCGAGAGCTGGTCTGACCATCCGCTCTCGGCCGACGTCAAAATCCCCACCGGCTCCTACGACCCGATCCTGGGCCGGACATATACCCAGATTGCGCGCGAAGGCTGGGGCGAGCAAAAGTCCCAAAACGGCGGCGGCAACCCCTCCCTCACCGGCTCCAGTGCCTCGGAATATCACCGCTGGGCTACCACCGTCCCCGTCCCTGCTGAATTGCAGGCAAGTTTCTTCGCCGGCATCTCCACCGGCATTGACGGCATCGCTTCGCTGGTCGAGGGCCCTGCACCTGCCTGGCTCAAAACCGGGCTCGCCGACCTCGCCGCACCGGTTGCAACCGCCCAGCAGCAGTACACAATTGCGCATCCTGAGACCATCGCACCTCTGCTCAAGACCGGCTACCAGGCTGCCCTGGCGCTCAGAGGCCGCATTGCAGCCAGCGACCTCTCCGCCAACGAAAAGGCCAATCTCTCCGCCGAAATCGAACTCAAAATCGAGCAATTTCAGCAGACCCTGGCCCTCGCTCTCGGCCTTGACCTGCAGTCCTACACCGTGCAGACCAAAATCGCGGCGCCGAGCGGCCCCTTTGGCGGCGGCATTGACGAAACCTCGCGCAGTGTCTCCCCCGGCGACACACTGTTTGTCCGCGTCCATACCGGCAATGCCACCGCGCAGGCAAAACTGGACCACGTCTGGCTGCAAAGCGCCGACGGCCACTCATGGTCCTCTGAAAGCAAGCAGACTCCTGCCGCCGACCTGACGATTGAGGCCCGCGTTCCAGAAACCGCCGCCCCCACCGCGCCCTACTTCACCCGGGACACGGTCGCCCAGCCCTACTACGACGTTTCAAAGCCTGAGTGGCGCGGCCGATCCTTTGAGCCCTACCCCCTCGCTGCGTGGGCTGAATTTACCTACCAGGGCCTGCCCATCCGGCTGGGCGAAGTTGTCCAGACGATGCAGCGCCAAGTGGGCATTGGCGGCGTGTTTGAGCCACTTGTCGTGACGCCAAAGATCGGCGTCCGCGTTTCGCCCGAATCCCAGATCCTGCCCCTCAACGGCTCCCCGCTCCCAGTCAACGTCACCATCCACACCGAGGGTGCGGCCGACGGCAAAGTCCGCCTGATCCTCCCTGAGGGCTGGACCGCCACCCCCGCCGAGGCCGAGTTCCACCGCAAAACCTTTGGCGAAACCGCCGCACTGCCCTTTGAAGTCACCCCCCCGGCCGGTTTGGGCGATTCGGTCTTTGCGATCCAGGCCCAGGCCGAAGCCGACGGCCACACCTACAAGAGTGGCTGGCAACGCATTGGCTACCTCGGCCTGCGCCCCTATAACCAATACCGCGCCGGAGAAATCAAGACCCGTACCGTTGATGTCAGGGTCACACCCGGTCTGAAAATCGCCTATGTCATGGGCACCGGAGACACCGTTCCCGAGGCCATTCGCCAGCTTACCGGCCAGGCCCCTCACCTGCTCACCACCGCGGAACTCCTCTCCGCCGACCTCTCCTCCTATGACACCGTCGTGCTCGGCATCCGCGCCTACTCTGCCCGGCCTGAACTCGGCATGATTCAGCCCCGCCTCGACGCCTTCGTCCAGAACGGCGGCACGCTGCTTGTTCAGTACCAAAGCAACACCTTCCCCGCGTCTTACCCGCTCAAGCTCGGCAGCGCAGAAAAAGTCGTCGACGAGACCGCGCCCGTCAAGCTGCTCGCCCCTGCAGACGCCCTTCTCACCACCCCCAACCAGATCACCCCTCACGACTTTGACGGCTGGGTCGAGGAGCGCGGCCACTCCTTCCTCGATTCTTGGGACCCTGCCTACACTCCTCTCACCGAAACCGCCGACCCCGGACAAGATCCCCAGCGCGGAGGCCTGCTGGTAGCCCACCCTGGCAAAGGCAGCTACATCTATATCGCCTACGCACTGCACCGCCAGCTACCCGAACTGGTGCCCGGCTCCTATCGGCTACTGGCTAACTTGCTGGGCTCAGGCAACAGCGCAAAGACCCCTTAAAAATCCGCCAGAAATGAGTTAAAGAACGAACAAATTTCTGTGAATTTTCGAATTAATCAAATTGAAACATTCGCAGGCTTTTCGTTCGTCAAATATTCATACAACTCTGGAATCATGAAAGGGACCGGGCTAGCGGCTCGCAATGTGCGAGATCGCTCCGACTGGTTCTTTTAGCGTTTCCGGCCGCCGATCGCATCCACCCCCGGATCGATCTTTCACTGCATCGCTGGTACAGGATTCGGCTCGGCACAGGAAGAGGATGGACTTGGCAACACTTCAACAGAACGAGCGGCCAGGTACAACTCCATTTTCTAAGATGTATGTAACTCAGAGAGGCTCAATGAATATTCAGATGAAAGCGATTGCTGCCGCAGTGCTTGCGGTGGGATTTATCTCCGCGCATGCGTCCGCCGCTGACGCCACCCCGCCGGCCAAAAAGCATGCCAAACATGCGGCCGCAGCCAAGCCCGCCGCAGTCACCGCAGATCAACTGCAGGACCTCAAGCGGGACATGGAAAACCAGATCAACTCGCTCAAGAATGAGTTGAATGATCGCGACGCCAGGCTGAAACAGGCGCAGGAAGCAGCAACCGCAGCTCAGGCCGCAGCCGCGCGCGCTGAAGCCGCAGCCGGGTCGCAACAACAGGCAGTCACCGACAACGCCGCAGCCGTCTCCACTCTTCAGACCACGGTCACCGACCTCAAGGCCAACCAGGCCATGGTCGTCGGCACCATCCAGGACGATCAGGCCAAGGTCAAGAAGGCCATCGAGAGCCCGGACGTTCTGCACTATAAAGGCGTGACTCTTACCCCAGGCGGCTATTTCGCTGGTGAAACCATCTACCGCACCCACGCGACCGGTGCAGATGAGCCGACGCCTTTCAATGCGATCCCCTACGAACACGCCGATGCTTATCACCTCAGCGAGTTCTATGCGGGCGCTCGTCACTCGCGTATGTCGTTGCTGGTGCAGGGCAAGACCGATCTCGGCACGCTGCGCGGCTACGTAGAAGCTGACTTCCTCGGCACCGGCACCACCTCCAATGCCAACCAGTCCAACAGCTACGTGCTGCGTCAGCGCGTCGTCTGGGGTCAGTTGGAAACGCCGACCCATTGGGCAATCACCACAGGACAGCTCTGGTCCCTCGCAACGGAAACCAAGAAGGGCCTGTCCAACATTACTTCGGATATTGCCACTCCGCAGGTCATCGATCCGAATTACGTCCCCGGTTTCGCCTGGACCCGCCAATGGGGCCTCCGCGTCACCAAAACCTTCCCCAAGGCAGCCTTCGGCGTCGCGGTCGAAAATCCCGAGTTTCTTTACTCCGCAACTCTGGCCGGCGACACGCCGTACGCAGTGCTGGGCAGCGCCGGAGCCAACGGTGGCAACTATAACGCGGCCATCAGCGGTTGCTCCAACGCCAGCTACACCGCTTACAGCGAATCCAAGGGCTCTGTAGCCGCAGGCACCAAATTCCTCAATATCTGCTCCAACCTGGCCAACATTACTTTCAACCAGGCCCCTGACTTGATCGCCAAGGCTGCCTTCGATCCCGGCTACGGCCACTATGAAGTCTTCGGCATCGCCCGTTTCGCGCACGAAACGATTTTCCCCAACGTCACCAACAACGCCTTCCTCTACGGCGGCGTGACCGATACCAACGGCATCAAGGTTGCCAAGATTTCCTCGGCTGGTGCCTACAACAATGCAGTCGTTCTCGGCGGCGTGGGCGCCAGCGCACGCATCCAGACCCTCTTTCACAAGCTTGAACTGGGAGCCAAGGGGCTCTACGGTGAGGGCGTTGGCCGCTACGGCAACTCGACCCTGTCTGACCTTACCGATAAGCCCAACGGCGAATTTGCCGCCCTGCGCAACACCTCGGTGCTCACCACCGCCGATTGGACGATCAATCCTCGTCTCGTCGCCTACTTCAACTGGGGCGGTGACTTTGTTGGCCGCGCCGGCTACTCCTCCAACACGATTACCGGCGTCAAGAACTTTACCGCTGCCACCACCGACGCCAATGGTCTTCCCGTCCCGGGTACGATCACCTTTGCGACTGGCCTGGCCGGCGTCGGATACGGCTCAAAGTACAGCAGCAACGCTGGCTGCAAAACGGACGGCAACCCCGCCTACACGGGCGTCGGCTTCTACCCGGCAGGCTCCTGCGGTGCGGCAACCCAGTATGTCCAGGAATTCACGGGTGGATATTGGTATGACCTTTACCGTGGACCTGCAGGACGTATCCGTCAGGGCATTCAGTACGGCTATGCCGTGCGCGATGGCATCTCTGACAAGGCAGGCGTAACCGGCAAGGGCGTCGAAAACATGTTTTGGACGAGCTTCCGCTACTTCCTCCCATAAACCTGCTTCAACCTGAAACGAGAGCGGCGTCCCCCAAACCGGGACGCGGTTTTTTTTCGCTGCAACCTCAGCCCGCGAGGCTCGCAATCATGGCCAGGGCGACGATCCATTTCAGCACCAGCTCCCAATCCCATTCAATGGTTCGCATCGACCTACCTCCACGGAAGTTTCCCCTGCCTCAGTGCGTCCCGGCCGACACCGGGCAAGGACCAAAGTCCTTTGAGACCTTCTCGACCAGGAACGGCCATGCATCGCCACTGCCTTTCTTCTGCTTTTTGCCCGAAACGCGTACCCGGTCGCCAGCTTTGATAGCCGCCATATCTCCCACCAACCCGTAGGTTTTGTGGTCGCCTTCATTGGAAAGCTCGATACCGTTTGCACCTGAGACAACGCAACCTGTCAGGCTGTGATTGTGCCGTACAGCGTAATAGACGCCGACGCCGATGGCCGCGCCAACGGCCGCGATGCCCACCACCACACCCACGACCTGCCCCTTGCTCGGCCCAATATCAAAATTTGGCCACGGTGGAATGCTCTGGTAGGCATTCGCAGTTTGTGAAAACGAAAGCAACAATGCGCACGCGGTCAAAGCTGCCGTCATGATTCGAAGTCGGGAAGTTGGTACTGGATTCATCATCGAGTCCTCGCTTTCAAAATCTGCCCATCTCATCTGGACTTTCCGATGTCTCCGGGCTACAGATATAACTCTGTTCCAATCCCTCCCCGCGCTCAATCGTCTGCATGTCATCTCTGTGTCACTTCGATGTGATTTAGCAAGTGATGCAAATCAAGGATGAGAGTAGGATGAAATTCATTCATTTACAGCATTTCGCGCCCCGCTGAAAACTCAATCTATGGCACGACTCGTTCATTTCGGAGACTTCGAACTCGATCTTGAGACCGCCGACCTGCGCCGCGACGGGGTCGTCACCCGACTGCGGGAGCAACAGTTCCAGATACTCAAGGCGCTCCTTGAGCGCAAGGGTGGCGTTGTCACCCGCGAAGAACTCCGCGCACAGCTGTGGCCAAGCGACATCGTCGTCGAGTTTGACCGCAGCATCAATACAGCCGTGATGAAACTCCGCGATGCCCTGGAAGACACTGCCGACAAACCAACATTCGTTGAAACCCTGCCCCGCCGCGGCTACCGCATCCTCGTCCCCGCCCTCTTCGAAGAGGACCAGCCAGCACCGCCCCCCGCGCTCCAGGTCCCCTCCATTGCCGTCCTGCCCTTTGAAGACCTCAGTCCTGACCGCAGCCAACAGCCCTTCTGCGAAGGCATGGCCGCAGAAATCATCAACGCCCTCGGCGGCGTCCCCGGCCTTCGCGTCATCTCCCGCACGTCGGCCGTACTCTGCCGCGAAAAAGGGATGGCGCTCGGCGAAATCGGCTTGCACCTTGGCGTTCAAACCGTCCTCGAAGGCACCGTGCGTAAATCCGGGGCACGGCTCCGCGTCACCGCCCACCTCGTCAGCACCCAGGACGGCTCGCAGACCTGGTCCGAACGCTATGACCGCGACGAGGGCGACGTCTTCCAGATTCAGGATGAAATCACCGAAGGCATCGTTCAAAACCTCAAGGGCAAGCTCTTCCACCTTGCATCCGGCATCCGCCGCTCAACTGAGAGCCTCGAGGCCTACAAGCTTTATCTCAAGGGCCGCTACTACTGGGAGCGACGCAACCGCGCGTACCTGCAGGCCGCCATGCTCCACTTTGACCAGGCGATCGCTGCTGATTCTGAATATGCCTTGCCCCACTCCGGCCTCGCCGACTGCTTCCTCATCATGGCCGTTTACTCCTTCAGAGCCCACCACGAAGCCTACCCCAAAGCCCTCGCCCTTGCGCGCCGGGCCCTCCAACTGGACGGTAATTTAGCGGAAGCACACCTCTCCCTGGGCGCGATCCAGGTCCTGCTGGAACACGACTGGGTCCACGGCGAAGCCTCCCTGACCCGCGCCCTCGCACTCGACCCTCGGCTGGCCGTCGCCCGCGCCTACCGTGCACTGCTCTACGCAGTGACCGGCAGAGCTGAACTGGCCAAGGCTGAAGCCCTGCTTTGTATTCCCGATGACCCGGATTCCGGCCTCATCTGCTACGTGACTGCCGCGACCCACTTTTGTGCCGGCGACCTCGACGCCTCTGCCGTACTGATTGAACGCGCCCTCGACCTTGAACCGAAAGCGATTCTCATCCATTGGATTCGCAGCTGGATCTACTCTTTGAGCGGTCGCGCCGAGGCTGCCATCACTGAAAGCCTCAAAGCTGCAATCGCCAGCGACCACCACCAGATGCTCGTTGCCGGGCTCGGCGTGGCCTACGCCTGCGCCGGACGCACCGACGAGGCCGAGGAACTGATCGCTGAACTGAAGGACCGATCTGCCCGCGAGTGTATCGCCTCCCAGTGGATCGGCGAAATCTACCTCGCCCTCAACCGCTTCTCTGACGCCCTCGACTTCTTCGAACGCGCCTTCATTGAAAAGAACGCATTCCTCCTCGCGCTCGCCTC
>JANYDG010000004.1 GCA_025359885.1 Acidobacteriota bacterium | reverse complement strand
GCGTCACCCACAGCTTCGGCAGCGTCCGGGTAGTCAGACGGCGCAGAGGAGTGCACGCCCACGTCGACAACTTCGTGCCCTTTGCCGGAGAGATTAGCGCGCAAATCCTCTTTGAGAATGAATCCTGCATGATCGGAACCGATGATTAATTTCATGAAAGTCCTTGTGTGAGCGTGAAGTGTAAAGTGTGAGAAACGGAGCGGTTTGTCCCACTTCACACTTCACACTCCACACTCCACACTGTTTTTGCTTATTTGCCCAAAAGTGCCGTGGCCCGCGCCGCAACATTCTCGCCGCTGAAACCAAGTTCACGAAGCACCGTACCCCCCGGCGCCGATGCGCCAAAGCGGTCCAGCCCAATCACGTCGCCCTTCGCGCCGGCCAGGTACTTCCACCAGCCCAGAGTCGCGCCCGCCTCCACTACCAGCTTGGGAACCCCCGGCAACAGCACCGACGCGCGATACTCTGCCGTCTGCTTGTCAAACAGCTTGGTGCTCGGCATCGAAACCACGCGGGCGCTGATGCCCGCCTCGGCCAGTAGCTTGGCCCCATCCACCGCGTTCCAGACTTCAGCACCGGTTCCAATCAGTACAATCTCAGGGCTATCCACATCGACCACAACATAGCCGCCCTTGCTGACGCCGGCATAGGCGTCAATCGTCGCCGGGTCCAGAATCGGCAAATCCTGCCGCGACAGCGCCATGAAGCTGGGCCCGTTCATCTCAAGCGCCACACGCCACGCCGCCGATGTCTCATTCGCGTCCGCCGGGCGAAAATCGGTCAAGCCCGGAACCGCACGCAACGCCAGCAGGTGCTCGATCGGCTCGTGCGTTGGGCCGTCTTCACCCACCGCCACTGAGTCATGCGTAAATACAAACAGCGCTTGCACCCCCATAATCGCCGAGAGCCGGATCGCCGGCTTGCAGTAATCCGAAAACACAAAAAACGTCGAACCAAACGGAACCAGCCCGCCATGCGCCGCAATTCCATTCACCGCCGCTGACATCGCAAACTCGCGCACGCCCCAGAACACATTCCGCCCCGCCGGGTCCGCGTGGAAGCTGGCGCTGTCCTTGAAAATCGTCTTCGTCGAGGAAGTCAGGTCCGCCGCCCCGCCAAAGAGCTCCGGCACAACCGCCGCGATGGCATTCATCACCGCGCCGCCCGCATTCCGCGTCGCCTGCGGTTTGCCCGCCGGATAGCTGGGGAACGCAGCCGCAAATCCTGGCTTGCGCTCGCCCTTCTGGGTCCGCTCAAACTCCCCTGCCAGCTCCGGATACTCCGCCTTGTAGCCAGCAAAAAGCGCATTCCATCCCGCCTCCGCCTCGGCCCCTTTGCCGACAGCCGTTCGCCACTGGGCCAGCGCCCTATCCGGCAAATAGAAGCTCTGGTCCTCAGGAAAGCCGAAAAACTTCTTCGTCGCTGCCGTCGCCTCAGCCCCCAGCGCCTCGCCATGCACGGCCTTGGTTCCCGCCTTGGGGCTGCCGTAGCCAATCACCGTGCGAACACCGATCAGCGTCGGCTTCTTCGTCTCCGCCTGACCCGCCTTGATGGCCGCTTCAATCGCGTCGATGTCGTTGCCGTCCGCCACCCGCAGCACCTGCCAGCCATAGGCCTCAAAGCGCGCATAAGAATTCTCGGTAAAGCTCAGGCTGGTCGGCCCGTCCAGCGAAATCAGGTTGTCGTCGTAAAGAAAAATCAACTTGCCGAGCCCCAGCGTCCCGGCCAGCGAAGCAGCTTCATGCGAAACGCCTTCCATCAGGTCGCCGTCACCCAGGATCCCGTAAGTGTGGTGGTTCACAATCTCGAAGCCCGGCTTGTTATAAATTGCCCCCAGGTGCGCCTCGGCAATCGCCAGACCCACTGACATCGCAAAGCCCTGCCCCAGCGGCCCGGTCGTCACCTCAACCCCGTCCGTGTGGTGGTACTCCGGGTGCCCCGGCGTCTTCGAACCCCATTGTCTGAAGCTCTTCAAATCATCCAGCGTCACCTTATACCCAGACAGAAAGAGCGAGCCATACAGCAAGGCCGATGCGTGGCCATTTGAAAGCACAAACCGGTCCCGGTCCGCCCACTTCGAGTTCCCTGGATTGTGCTTCATCAGCTTGTTAAACAGCAGGTACGCAATCGGAGAGCAGGCGATCGGTGCGCCGGGATGGCCGCTCTTGGCCTTTTCTACCGTATCAACGGCCAGCAGCCGCAGTGTGTCGATGCTCAGGGTGTCCAGGTTGGTAGCGATGTCGGCCATGATGCTGATAATCCTTTCGAACTGCTTTTCAAGCTGCTTGTAACGCTTAGTCTTCCACGCGAATTGCGTAATTATAGCCAAGCCAGCAATTCTCCTCTGGCCAAAAGAAGGTAAAGGACAGCCCAGACCGGCTCTGCCGATGGGTCGGGTGAATATCCGCCGAAAACCCCGCACTCCCCATCCCGCGGCTCTGGAAACGGTTCGTCGTTTGCCAATCGTTATCCGTCCACACCAGCATAAATCGCTTGTCCGAAAGGACTCGCAGCGATGCATTCTCTGTGATCGACTGGATCGGCCGCCACTGGCTGAAAATCTCAATAACATGCTCATGCGCCCGCCCATGATGCGACGACCGCGCATGATTGTGTTCTGACTTGAACCGTCCATAGCGGTGAAACACCGGCTCAATGCGGTCAAACACCTGGCCATCAAGTGCCGACCGCAGCAGTTTCAAATACTCAGCATGCGCCCACACCAGTGGGCACGCCGAACCCGCCGGGCCGCCAAATTTCAGGTGCAGTTCCGGCCTGTCCGCCTCATCCCATATCTGCTCCGGCAGCATATTACCCGCCGTTGCATACGCTTCATACGTCTGGATCAGGCGGCTGACATCCTTGCCCGCCGCAATTTCGTAATGCGCTCGTTCGCCCGTCAGCAGCGGCCAAACCCGTCCCTGCCCGTAAGTGTGGAACGGACCTCCATCCGCTCCCTGGCCGTACCCATCCCAGTTGTAGCGAATCCACCCAGGTCCCTGCGGCAGGTCCCGCTTCAGCACCGCATCCACCACCTTCAGCGAATCCACCATCAGCGGATCATCCGCCCGCCGAATCCCGTACCGAACCAGCTCCAGAAAACCAGCATCAATAATCTCCCGCGCTTCAAATTCATAGGGAGTACCCGGCGGCCGGTTGTTGATGTGGATGTGCTCAGTCCCCGCACCCTCCCGCTGCACCGCCTCACCGCTTTCCGGTGGTCTCACCCGCATGTAGTGGCGCTTCACCTCTGGATGCAGCACACCCTCGTTGGTGACCGTCCAATCCTCCAGATGCAGCTCAATCCAGTCCGCAAACTGCTCCAGAAACTCGGCCAGCTCCAGCGACTCATGTGCCCGCACAATCTCCGCGGCGCAGATCAATCCGCTGATCACCACCGCCAGCGTCGAAGGCGAGTATCCGGAATTCTCCTCCCAGCGCTCCTGGTGCGTAATCGGAGCATTCTTCACCAGAAACCCCGCAGCTCGCTCAACAAAGGGGAAGACTTCCCAGTTGCCCAGCCCGCCCGCCTTCCAGATACGCCACGTCAGAATCAGCGGAAATGCCACCTCGTCCAATTGCACGCCGGTCCAGTAGGGCCGCCCGTCAATCCAGAAGTTCTGCGCAAAACTGCCATCCGGCCGCTGCGTGCACGCCAGATACACCAGAGCCCGCCGCGCCGTATCCACCCGTCCACAGGCCAGCAGTGCCGTCGCTGTCTGCACCATGTCCCGCGTCCACACCAGGTGGTAGCCGCCCAGGTCATCGTCGCCCTTGGCCTGTCCCCACGGAATCGAGGCCGATGCAACAAACGCGCCGGAATACGTCTTGTCCTCATGCGCCAGCAGGATGTTGTGGCTGGTCTGCATCAGCAGCCCTCGGTCGCCTGCCTTCATGGCCAGCCGGTAAGGGCTCGCTGCCCGCTGCCACTGCTCCAGAAAGCGCGCCAGGTTGGCCGGGAACGATTGAGAAAGCGCACCCATCGTCTTTGAAAGCGCCGAGTGATGGCTGTCCCCAATGCCGATGCCAATCGTGAACTCGCGCCGTCCTCGCAGGTCCAGTTGCCCCGTCAGCGCCAGGTTGCCGTCCAACGCCTTGCCAAACTCCCACCCCATGGTGAAGTCGTCCGTCAGGTCCCGCCACCCGTCGCTGGTGCCCACATAGCCGCAACTCGCCCGCAAAAACCCGCAATCTGCAGACATCGCCAGCGTCCAGCGGTTCTTCCACGCCAGCAGCACCTTGCGCCCCGCTACATCCACCACCCGCGCCGAATTCCCCGATCCGCCGCCATCCATGTGTGGGGCCAGCAGCGCATAGATCTTCAACTCGTTGAGGAACTCCTCGGTGCCATTCGGACCCGCCTCCACCCTCACATGCATCAGAACCACCGAGTGGTGTGGATCACAGATGATCTCCTTCACCAGCCGGTACCGGCCCTCCTTGTCGCTGTTGGTGTACCTCACACCAAGGGCTTCCGAGTGAATGTACTCAAAACTGGGAATAAGGTCCCGCTTCTCTTCATGGACAAAGCTCATTCCGTCCGAGATCAGCAGCTCCATATCCCGCGTCTGCGGATGGTCAATCGTCGGATGGTAGATTTCGTTCAGAATTCCGTGCGAGACCGTAAACCAGATCCTGCTCGAGGCGGAATAGGCCGTTCCAACCGCGTCCTTCACGCTCGAGGTCCAGCGCGGCTCCACGCCCGGCGCGCCAAACGCCTCGCCCTGCTGATCGAGCCATCGGTACAGTGAATCCTGGGGCGTTGCCAGCATCAAATCCTGGATCAAGTCGAGTCCTCACGGTTACTTCGTGTTCGCCTGCGTCTCTGCCTGATTGTCTAACAGAGCGGCAGTTTCGCCAATGTTTTAAGTCTGATGAGAGACGGTTGACAAAGGTTACCTCGATTTTGCGAGTACCCTTCAGGGGAATTGGTGCATCTATCGAATAGCACCTTTGTGCCCGAATCTGAAACAGAATCGGCAAAGACTTTGTTTTGTAATGCAATGCCGGGAATGACAAAGCCCATTCCCTCTCGCTCATCAACCCGTCTGCCTCTGTCTGGAGGCATCGAACTGAACCGTACCAGTACAATCCAAGTGGAGGAGACAGACCCCAATGGCTTACGAACTTGCACCCCTGCCGTATGATTACGCCGCGCTCGAACCTTTCATCGACACGGAAACGATGAAGATTCACCATGACAAGCATCACCAGGCCTATGTCAACAATCTAAACACTGCCCTGGTCGGCCATCCTGAACTCGCAGCCAAGCCGATCGATGATCTGGTCGCTGGTCTCGCCGCTGTGCCCGATGCAATTCGCGGTGCCGTCCAGAACAACGGTGGCGGCCACTCCAACCACACCATCTTCTGGAGCATCATGGGCCCCGTCGGCACCGTCGGTGTCGGCGGAGAACCCACAGGTGCCATCGCTGCCCAGATTACAGCGGACTTCGGCGATTTCGAGAGCTTCAAAAAGGCCTTCAACGAAGCCGGCGTCAAGCGCTTCGGCTCCGGCTGGGCCTGGCTTGTCTTTGCTGAGGGCAAGCTCAAAATCATCAGCACCGCCAACCAGGATTCACCCCTCACCCAGGGCCTCTACCCCATCCTCGGCAACGACGTATGGGAGCACGCCTACTACCTGAAGTACCAGAACCTCCGCCCCAAATACCTCGAAAACTGGTGGAATGTCGTCAACTGGAATGAAGTCGCAAAGCGATTCGAAACCGCAAAGAATTAAGACGCCAACTCGTCCTACCACCCAACCAGGGCCCCGTTCGCCTCAGAACGGGGCCTTGTTCGTGACTTTGCTGTTGCTTTTCCCCTCACCCCCCCAGAAATTCGGGTGCCCCCTGTCTCGATTCTGAGACAGGGGAATCACAAATATTGTTAAGCCGTTGTCGCTTCATCTCGTCAATCCAAACGAGTCCGCTTTGCAATAAGGGCACGGCTTCAGCCGGGCCAAAAATATTCAAAATAAAAAAATCGGGCTTCAGCCCCTGCCAGGCGTCCCCCAGCTCAAAGGCCCTCCCCGGATTTTCCGCTCTCCGTTCAGCAAGCCTCTTGAATCGTCCAAAAAGAACTCCGAAGATCCTCGATTGCCTCGAGCTGTCTCTCCGCCCCTACCCGGCATTCCCCGAAATGTAAGCTTCCAAATGCTGAATCGTCTCCCGCTGCTCCTGCATGACAAAGTTCACCAGGTCACCGATCGAAACCATCCCCACCACCCGCTCGCCGCCTGGTCCCGATTCAACCACCGGCAGGTGTCGAATCCGTTTCTCGGTCACAATCTGCATGCACTCGCCAACCGTGTGCGTCGGCGTCACCGTTACGACAGGCGAACTCATGATCTCTGTCACCAGCGTCTCCTTCGACGACCGGCCCTGCAAGATCACCTTCCGCGCATAATCCCGCTCCGAAACAATCCCTAGCAGCCTGCCGCCCTCCATCACCGGCAGCGCGCCAACCTGCTTCTCTGCCATCGCGGCGATAGCGTCGTACACGGTTGCCTCAGGTCCAAGTGACCAGACCTGGACCCCCTTCTTGCCAATCAACGAGCCGACCTTGCCTGTAAATTCCATAGGCGTCGCATACTAGCCTCACCCGGAAACAATCGTCAACGGCAAATCTTCGCCAGAAGAATTCTCCTGGGCGTGTCGGTCAGTTGGATCGTTTCCGTTTCCAATTGAGGATGACCCCGATGACACCAAACACGGATCCGACCCAGAAAAAGACCACTGGAAACAATCAAAACTGCACGAATGTGTCGATTTTTGCGGTTTTTTGTCTTTCACACGTCACACTCACCCTCGCAACTCTTTCCCTGAAAATGGGTCAAACCAAACAGGAGCAATCGCCCATGTGTGTCCACAAACGCATCAACCAGATTGGTCGGGCCATGTTGATGGTCACCGCCGGGCTCATTGCCGCAGGCCTCATCGCGTCCAGCCTCGCCGCTGGAGCTCACGCTCAGACCTACTCGATCAGCCAGAACGGCAAGAGTGTCGGCGATGCCTCCCTGCGGGTAAGTTCGACAGCTCAAGGTTTTCGCGTCTCCTCAAGCGCCAAAATTGCCATGACAGATCTGAACTACAGCTTCAATGCGACCCAGACTCTCGATGGCAGCTTTCATCTTGTGGCCGTCAATCTAAGCGGGCTGGTCAATGGAACCGCTGCCACCGTGACCGCCGAGCAGCGCAACCAGACCCTGCAGATCAAAATGAGCGGCAATGGCAAGGGCTCAGAAACCCCACTCGCGGTGCATCCCAACTCAATCCTCTGGCCGGACTTTGACCCAGGTGCTCTGCAGGTTCTGTTGAACCTCGGCGCGGCATCCAACAATCGCGACCTTTGGGCCGTCATCCCCAAGCAGACAGGATCAGTCCTGCCCCTCAAAATCACGACCAACGCAGACGAGCACGGCGCGCTCGACGGCAAGCCAATCACCGTGCATCACCTGACGGTGAGTTTCGACGGCGGCGGAGTGGAAATCTTCTCCAACCCCGAAAATGAGCTCGTGCAGGCCGAGTGGACTGACGAAGGCTTTGCACTCGTTCGGCAAGGCTTTAAACTGCTCCCTCCAGCCCGCCCGCACACCGCGCCACCCGCACCGCAGCCAAAGCCTCCAACTGGCCCGTCTCAGAACTGAGGTGAGAGTTGAGCGTGGAACATCGCCACCGGCAAAATGGTCATTTTTACCGTTCGCTGGGACAAGGCACAAATCGCCTTAAAAATCGGCAATTGTAAAGCACAGAAAAATAAGCTACTTACAACATTCCTCAACCGGTCCATTCCCATTCGCTGATCGATGTCACACGTGTGACATTTCACACCGCCCTCCCCGCCGCCACCGCCGATGCCCAGGCCCACTGAAAATTGAACCCCCCCAGGTGTCCCGTAACATCCACCACTTCGCCAATAAAAAACAGTCCAGAGACTTTCCGCGCCTCCATCGTCCGAGCCTGCAGGTCCGCCGTATCCACCCCGCCTGCAGTCACCTCGGCTTTCAAATACCCTTCCGTTCCGGTCGGATGCAGCGGAAAGTGATGCAGCGCTTGTTCGCAAGCTTCAATCGCCGCGTTGGTCCAGCGCGCCGGCGCGGCCACTTTGCACAAATGTTCCGCCAACCGCTGCGGAAAATGCTCGCGCATCGCCTTCAGCAAAGCTGCGCCGTCGCGTCGGCCCTCCAACACTGTCCTGAGAATTTCCGCTTCCGGAGCCAGGTCGAGTTCAATCGGCTGGCCAGGCAGCCAGTAGCTTGAGATTTGCAAAACTGCCGGCCCGCTCAAGCCGCGATGCGTGACGAGCAGCTTTTCTACGAAACTGGTTTTTGTGCCTGGAGTTCCGGCGCGGACCAGTGTTGAAACCCCGGCGAGCTCGGTCCAGTTTGATTCTTTGCCGCCGAGCAGCAGCGGCACGAGCGCTGGTCGCGGCTCGACGATTTTGAGGCCAAACTGGCGCGCCAGGTCGTAGCCAAACCCGGTCGCGCCGAGCTTTGGAATCGACAGTCCGCCTGTCGCAACCACCATGGAATCAGCAATATACCGACCTTTTGCGCAATGAATCCGGAAGCCGCCTGGGTCTTTTTCGATCTGAATGCTGTGCGTGTCGTAGATGTGCTCGACTTTTCCTTTCTCGCATTCGGCAAGCAGCAAATTCAGAATTGCATGGGCGGAGTGGTCGCAGAAGAGTTGGCCTAAAGTCTTCTCGTGAAAGGGGATGTTGTATTTTCGGACGAGTTCGATGAAGTGCTGCTGGGTGTAGAGTGAGAGCGAAGATTTGGCGAAGTGCGGGTTGACCGAGATGAAGCGGTCAGGTGCACAGTGCAGGTTGGTGAAGTTGCAGCGGCCTCCCCCTGAAATGAGGATCTTGCGCCCCGGCAGTGGGCCGTGGTCGAGCAGCGCAACACGGCGGCCTCGCTGCCCGGCGGTGGCGGCGCACATCAGGCCAGCTGCTCCTGCACCAAGAACGATCACGTCAAACTTCTGAACTTCCTTCATGCGCTGGCCGCCTTTTCGGCAGGCGGTGGAAACTGGGCGCGGATAAGAGCCAGCGCCTCTTCCGGCGTGTGAATTGAGCCTTCGAGCTGGGCCTCTTCGGCGGCGTGGAGCATCGATTTGAAGGTTGCTCCGGGGCGGTAGCCCAGTGCGATCAGTTCCCGGCCGGTGATCAGCGGCACCGGCCTCACCTCGTCGGGCGGCATCGTTTCGTAGCGTGAGCGTGCGTATTCGTAGTAGTCGAGGTTGCCGCTTGAGGCCATGCAATCCATCTTGTGCAGGGCAAGGTGCTCTTCGAAGCGATCGAGCCTGAAAAAACGCTTGAGCGTGGAGGTTTTCATGCGCGGCGTGTCGGCAAATCGCATGTGGTTTTGAATGAGCGCCAGGATCTGGCTGGATTCATCGCCAGAAAAGCGCAGGCGGCGGCAGATTTCCGCTCCAATTGCCACGCCGACCTCGACATGGCCATTGAACCGGATGCGATCGTCAGGGCTGGATGGTGCCTGGTAGGTTGCTGGCTTGCCAATGTCGTGCAGCAGTGCGCCCCATGCCAGGGTCATCGAGCAGCCGGGCGCGAGCTGGCTGAGCAGCAGCAGGGTGTGCGTCCAGACGTCGCCCTCGGGATGATACTGCGGTGGCTGCCCAATGCCTTTGAGCTCTGCAACTTCAGGGAATACCTGGGCGAGCAGACCTGTCTCATCGAGGAGTTCAAAAGCGCGGCGAGCCTGACCCTCGGTGAGCATCCTCGTGAGCTCATCGCGAAGGCGCTCACGGCTGACTGCCTGAATCTTTGGTGCGAGGGCGCGTAGGGCGGTGGCCGTGTCGGGATGAATTTCAAAGTCGAAGCGCGCGGCAAATCGAACGGACCGCAGCATGCGCAGGTGGTCCTCTTCAAAACGACGCACCGGCGAACCGATGGCGCGAACAATGCCTGCCCGCAGGTCGGCGAGGCCTCCGACGTGGTCAATTACGGAATCACGCAGAGTTGCGATCTCCCAGGTCCCAGCCGCGAGATCTGGGGCACCCGGAGGGTTGGGTACGTCGAGAAGCAAGCCGTTGATGGTGAAGTCGCGACGCTGAACGTCCTCTTCAGCGCTCAGGGTGTAGCGGACCTGATCGGGGTGGCGGCCGTCGGAGTAGGCGCCGTCTGAGCGGAAGGTCGCGACCTCGGTGATGGTGGGCTGGCCGTCCACTTCCTCAGAAACCAGCACGACGCCAAAGTGCGCGCCGACAGCAAAGGTGCGCGAGAAAAGATCGAGGACAATGTCGGGGGTAGCGGAGGTGGCAACGTCGTAGTCTTTCGGCTCGCGGCCGAGCAGCAGGTCGCGGACGCAGCCCCCGGCACGATAGGCCTGGTAGCCACACTCCTGCAGTCGGCGAAGAATGCCAAGCGCGGCGGCGAACTGGGGGCTGGCGGGGAGCATGACGGCTGCCTTCAGGTTACGGCAGTGAGGGTCTATTTGGTGAGCGTCAGCTCTTTCGCGAGAAGTGACTTCCCGGGCAGTTAGCCCTTTTCAGAGAAAAAGTCGATGCGAACGCTGCCTTCAGGAAAGAAGGCTTGGATTTCGAGTCGGCCACCCATGGCGTGAATGTAGCTGCGGAGGGTGCTCAGGTACATGTCGGTGCGCTTTTCGAGTTTCGAAACTGCGCTCTCATTGACGCCAGGAACCTGGGCGAGGTTGGTCTGGGAAAGCTGGCAGGCCGCGCGGAGATGATCCAGCGGCATCTCTCGGATGAGCTGCTCTTCGTGGCGCTCGATCTCAGTCTGACATTCAAGACTCGTGGGACATGCTGTTCGTACCAACGGTCCTTCCCGGTCTTGTTGCCACCCGGAAGCAGAACCGCGTTTCTGGCTGGATCAAAGGCATAGAGAACGCGGTACGGTTCGCCTTGACGTTGGATGCGCAATTCACTCAACTTTTTGGTTCCTTCGAAGCTCGAATGATGCGGGAATCCAAGCCTCACCCCGAGTTCGCCCAGCAGCTCGACGACAACACCGATGCTCTCTTGTTCTTCCAGCCCGAGTTCATCCCACCACACCCCGAACTCGTCGGTGACCATGATTTCAATGTTCACAGCCCCTTTTCTCCATACAGGGACTATTCCTTGGGGCAATCCATGATCCCCTCGCGAGGAGGACCCGTTGCGGATAAATCCATGCCAATGACCAAGGTTGCTCAGCCTTCATCGGCTTCAAAAGCTAGTGTTTGAGGGGCAGTGAGAGGACAAATTCAATGATGATCGTGTTGGTGATTGTGTTGATCCTGGTTTTGGGCGGCGGCGGCGGGTACTACGGGCATAGCCGTTTTGGGTATGGCGGCGGTATGGGCATCGGGCTGGGCACGATTCTGCTGATCGTTTTGATCGCGTATCTGTTAGGCGTGTTTTAGACCTCGGAGAAGTAGCCCAGGTAGACTGGAAGCTTATGGGCAGTGGACTGATTCTGGGGATAGAGTCGTCGTGCGATGAGACGGCGGCAGCCGTGGTGGAGCGGGGAGATAGGACACGCTCCTCGGTTGTCGCTTCGCAGATTGCGACCCATGCGATTTATGGTGGGGTGGTTCCGGAGCTGGCGAGCCGGGAGCATCTGCGCAATATTGTGCCGATTACCCGCGCAGCCCTGGCCGAGGCAGGTTGCTCGCTGACCGATCTCGATGCAATTGCGGTCACCTGCGGTCCTGGTCTCGCTGGGGCGCTGCTGGTGGGGATTACCTATGCCAAGGCGCTGGCCTTTGCGCTCAACAAGCCGCTCATCGCCGTCAATCATCTCGAGGGGCATATCCACGCGGTGCTCTTGAAGGCAGGGAACGGGCACCAGGCGTCAGGAATCAGCCCTTCGGAAGCAGATGAGTCGCTGCCGCTGCCGATGCCGGCGCTGGCGCTCGTGGTTTCCGGTGGGCATACGCATTTGTTTCTGGCGCGACCTTTGGCCGGCGTCTGGCGGTACGAGCTGGTCGGGCGGACTCTCGACGATGCAGCCGGGGAGGCCTTTGACAAGGTGGCAAAGCTGCTCGGTCTGGGGTATCCGGGTGGGCCGTGGATTGACCAGTTGGCGCAGTTTGGCAATCCAAAGGCGGTGCCATTTGGCTTTGCGCAGATCAAGAACAAGGCGCATCTCGAGGGGAAAGGCCAGATTCCCCGGACCAAGGGCGCTCGGATCGCCCCCATCGCCGATCTGGACCGGCATTTTCTGTTTTCGTTTTCGGGAATCAAGACAGCGGTACTGCGGTATGTGGAGGTGCATGGACTGCGGGCAAGCTGCGAGGCGCGGCAGATGGCACTGGCGGCGATCGAGGCTTCTGGACAAACTCCGACGTGGCGGGAGGCGCGGGCGCTGTGCGACCAACAGACGCTTGATTTGATTGCCAGCTTTCAGCATGCGGTGGTGGGTGACCTGCTGCGCAAGACCTTTGCCGCGGCTCAGGCGGTGGGCGCGGCGAGCGTGCTGGTGACTGGCGGCGTGGCAGCCAATCGCGAGCTGAGGGTGCGGTTTACGGCAGAGGCGGCGGAACGGGGACTGCCGGTGGCGTTTCCTGCACTGGCGCTCTCTACAGACAATGCGGCGATGATCGCGGCGGCGGCGTGGCCACGATTTCTGGCCGGGGAGTTTGCCAGCATGGGGCTGGAAGCGGAGCCGCGACTTACGCTGGGCTGAGGGGTGGCTGCATGTCAGCTGAGGCCGCTGGTACAATCGGGTAGGCGAATGAATGCCCGATTTCGTCAAATTTCCGAGCAAAGTGCGAGTTTTTAACTCCAACCCCCGATGACTCTTCGCCTGTACAACACCCTCTCTGGACAGACTGACCCCGTGGAACCGGCAGACGGCGACACGCTGCGCATGTATGCCTGCGGGCCGACGGTGTATGACTACGGCCATATTGGCAACTTCCGCACTTTTTTGCAGGTGGATATTCTGCGGCGCTTTCTTCATCTGGAGGGCGTAAAGGTTCGCCATGTGATGAACATTACGGATGTGGATGACAAGATCATTCGCAATGCTGCCGCTGCCGGAGTTCCAATCAGAGAGTACACGCCAAAGTTTACCCAGGCTTTTTTGGACGATCTGGATTCGCTGCAAATCGAGCGGCCTGAGGTTTTGGCGCGAGCTACGGAGCACATAGCGGAAATGGTCACGCTGGTGGAGCGGCTGGCGGCGGCGGGTGCGGCGTACAAGACCGAAGACGGGTCGTGGTACTTCAGGCTGGCGGCTTTTCCGGAGTACGGCAAGCTGAGCAAGAAGGACCTGGAAGGCATGACCGACGGCGCGCGGGTTGACGTGGACGAATACGAGAAAGATTCTGCGCGTGATTTTGCCCTGTGGAAGGCGACCAGGCCCGGCGAAACTTCGTGGGATACGGCAATTGGAACCGGGCGACCGGGGTGGCACCTGGAGTGCTCGGCAATGGCGATGGAGTTTCTGGGTGAGAGCTTTGACCTGCACGCTGGCGGCGAAGATCTGATGTTCCCTCACCACGAGAATGAAATTGCACAGTCTGAGGCGGTGACACACAAGCCGCTGGCCAGGCACTGGTTTCATGTGCGGTTTTTGCTGGTGGATGGGCGGAAGATGTCCAAGTCCGAGGGGAATTTCTATACCCTTCGCGACCTGCTGCTCAAGGGATACAAGGCTTCGGCAATCCGGCTGGCGCTCATTTCTGTGCCGTATCGGCACCAGTTGAACTTCACGTTTGAGGGGCTGGTGGAGGCGACAGCGGCGATTGACCGGCTGCGGACACTGGTGACCCGCCTGCAAGCCGCGACTCTGGCCGACGGCACAACCGAGTTGATGCAGGCTGCGGCAGATAAGGCTGAGGCCGGGTACATGGCGGCGCTTGAAAACGACCTGAATACGGCGGAAGCGCGGGCGCCGATTTTTGACCTGGTGCGGGCGACCAATACCGCGCTGGACCAGGGCGCGGTGCTGGCCGGGGACCGGGAGCGCGTACTTGCCGTGTTGGCAAAGTTTGACGCGGTGTTTGCGGTGATTGCAGACCACGACGCGCAGCCGACGAGAGCGGCGCTGGCCTGGGCTCAGGAGCAGGGAATGACGGATAAGGTCGCGCCGGAATTGCTGGCCGCGCAGGGGCTCTCCGATGAGGCGATCGAAGGTCTGATTGCGGAGCGGAATACGGCACGAAGGCAGCGGAACTTCAAGCGCTCCGACGAAATTCGCGATGAGTTGGCGGCGAAGGGTATAGTCATTGAGGACTCGAAGGACGGAGTCCGGTGGAAGCGGAAGTAAGCAGCAAATTTCAGTGAGTGATACGCTTAGGGCAAGGTTGCGACAGGAGGGAATCCATGGAGTTCGAGATAATTTTTGATCGTGAAGAAGACGGACGTTGGATTGCTGAAGTCGAAACTCTTCCCGGAGTCCTCGCTTATGGTGACACTCAATCGGAAGCCCAGTCGAAGGTGTTGGCACTGGCACTACGGGTACTCGCTGACCAGATCGAGATGGACCATATTGCACCTGACCAGGTGCGGCTTGCTGTTGCGTAGATTCAGTTATCCCATTTGCTTACAGATAGATTTGGCAATTTGCAGTGAGTACTCATTTTTGACATTTCGCCCCCCGTTTTCCACCAACAGACACACCTCAAAATATAGATACTGTTCGGATGAGCCATCAAACCAGGTGGGGCATCGACGAGTGCGAAGAAAGTATTTCGCGCACTTTTACGAATTGGCTGGCGCGAGAAGCCCCGAGTGAGTAAGAGTGGTTCGCACAAGCAGATGGAGCATCCAGATTTTCTCAATCAATTTACCTGGGCGTTCCATGATGGGGATGAAATTGGGCCGACGATGCTTGGAAAGATTGCAAAGCTCACAGGTTTGAAGCCAGAAGACATTTGAAGTAAATCGGAGAAGTTCATATGGAAGCCAACGAAGCAGGCGAACTGCAGGAACATGCCGAGCATGGGGCGCATGAGGCGTCGATGCGTCCGGTAGCTTTTACCATGAGTGTGCTGGCGGTGCTGGTGGCTATCACCACGGTGCTGGGCCATCGCACCCACACCGAGGCGGTACTCACACAGAACCAGGAGACCGACCAGTGGAATCTGTACCAGGCAAAGAAGATTCGCGCGAACGATACGGCCCTGATGCAGGATCTATTGACCGTGGTCACAATTTCAGATGCCAAGGCTGCGGAGAAGATCGCCAAGGGCTACAAGGACCATCAGGAAAAGTGGGTCGACGACCTGAAAGAAGGGCAGGAGAAGGCAGAAGCACTCGAAGCCAAAGTAGAGCAGGCCGAGGCGCGCGCAGACCGCTTTGACCTGGGCGAAGCGCTGCTTGAGATTGCGCTGGTGGTTTCGTCGATTACTTTGCTCACCAGGAACCGAATGTACTGGTGGCTGGGCCTTGGATTTGGCTTGATCGGGATACTCTCGGCTGCGTCGGTACTGCTGCTGAAGTAGAACAGGTCGTTTGACTAAAGTGGGATACACGCGGAATCCGGGCGATGCTACGATAAGAGCACAATGGCTCCCCCGCAGCCCCGGCCCTCGGGCACATCTTACATTCCAACCCTGGATGGTTGGCGAGCGATCGCGATTTTCGCGGTCATGGTTTGCCATGGACTGGACCAGAAAATCTATCCTGCTGCTGAGCCACTGGGCTATGCGGGTGTGCTGCTCTTTTTCGCAATCAGTGGTTTTTTAATCACCAGCCGCATGCTGGATGAGCATGAGTTGACAGGGACTGTAAGCCTGGGCAAATTTTACGTGCGCCGGGCATTCCGCATCCTTCCACCGGCAATTTTCTTTCTGCTGGTCATCTCAGTTCTCGGCGTGTTCAAAGTCATTCCGTTCAACTTCTTCAACATCCTCAAAGCTTTCCTTTTTGTGCGCAACTACACGTTTCTGAACTATGCCGATCAGTCGACGTGGTTTTCTGCGCACTTCTGGTCGTTGTCTGTCGAGGAGCACTTCTACCTGATCTGGCCGACGATCCTTGTCCTTGCGGGATTGAAGCGCGCCCGATGGCTGGCTCCGGCCCTCGCCACCGCGACGATCATCTGGCGGATGCTGGATAGCAAATATGAGTTTGTTGCGAACGCTTTTCATGCCAACTACCTCACCGACAACTGGGGACGCACGGATTATCTCGCCGACGTACTCCTGTGGGGATGCACACTGGCCATCTGGCTAGGGCGAATGCCATGGAAACCTCGATTGCCACGAGGAACCACAACCCTGATGTGCGCCGGCATTATGGCACTGCTTTATCTGGCCTTTTTTACACCGCACTTTCCGCACAGTCGCAATTTCGTCAATATCTTCATGGCCCTGCTGGTCGGCTGCACGGTGACCGATCCGGGAAGTATTCTTGGGCGTCTTCTGGAGTGGACGCCGCTGCGCTTTATCGGCAGGCTTTCGTACAGCCTGTATCTGTGGCAGCAGCTTTTCTTCCATGTAGATCAGGAAGCGCGTTGGTTTCAGCGCTTTCCGCTAAGTGTGGCGTTTATTTTCGCGGCCGCTTGCTTCAGCTACTACCTGGTAGAGCGGCCCACGGTGCGGCTGGGGCATCGTTTTGCGCGTCCTCCGAAGCTGGGGCATGCGGATGACTTGCGAAATGGGAAATCAAGGAACTGATAATTCGGTGGCATCAACAGCGATAGCTTGAGTTGAGGCCAGAGCAGACAAACTACGATGCTGCCAGCCGAACGGAAGAGATTTGTTCCACGAGCCTATACGTGCCGTGCTATCCTCACGCCAATCGCCCTGTAAACGAGACACCCATGCACACACGCGTTGCACTGAACCGAATCGCCGTGACCGACAGCAAACGCTGGGATCGCGAGCGGCCGCGTGTATTCGGCCATGTAATTGGTATGCGGCGACATCAGCGTGTTTTGCCAAGCCGGACTCGACCCAGTCTCTACTCCGGAGACTAGTTCTTCGCTCGATCGAGCATCGCCATCCCCCTTCAAAAATTCCTGTCTTACCTGAGACTTTCTCGTGGAACTGCCAGTTGCGTAGTCCATGCGGGGTGGCACATACCCCACTACCCAGTTCGTTGAATCAAGGAGATTTCGCTATGGAGCATTCCGCGCTTTACGCCGAGTTTGGACCCAAATTGCACTGTAGCCTGCCAGGCCCAAAGGCCAAGGCTGCTGTTGAACATGATGACCGGGTGATCTCACCCAGCTACACCCGTTCGTATCCGTTGGTCGCCAAGAGTGGCCGCGGCATCCGCGTCACTGACGTCGATGGAAACGAGTTTCTCGACTTTGCAGCCGGCATTGCCGTCAATTCGACTGGACATTGCCATCCTGAAGTTGTTGCGGCAATTCAGGCCCAGGCGGCGGAACTGATTCATATCTCCGGAACAGATTTTTATTACGAGTCGATGGCGGTGCTGGCTGATCGTCTTTCGGCCGTGGCGCCGATGCCGGGGCCGCACCGCTTTTACTACGGCAACTCGGGTGCCGAGGCTGTCGAGTGCGCGATGAAGATTGCCCGCTACCACACCAGGCGCCAACACATTATCAGCTTTTTTGGCGCATTCCACGGCCGCACCATGGGAGCGTTGTCGCTGACGGGTTCAAAGCCGCAACAGAAGCGGCGCTTTTCGCCCATGCTGCCCGGCGTTACTCACATCCGGTATCCCTATGCGTATCGCGGCTGCTCGGGCGGTCCGCAGGCAGAGGAGGCTTTCAGCCTCGGGTGTGCGCGCTTCATCGAGGAAAAGCTCTTCAAGACCATCGTCGCTCCTGAGGAAGTTGCAGCTATTTTCCTTGAACCCATTCAGGGCGAGGGCGGTTATGTGGTTGCGCCGGACAACTTTCTGCGCGAGATTCGCAATATCTGCGACCGGCACGGCATTCTGCTTGTGGCTGACGAAGTCCAGTCAGGCGCCGGGCGCACCGGCAAGTGGTGGGCTATTGAACACTCCGGTGTGCAGCCGGACATCGTCTGCATGGCCAAGGGTATCGCCTCCGGTATGCCGCTGGGCGTCTGCATGACGCGCGCCGAAATCATGGATTGGGTGCCGGGTTCGCACGCCTCCACGTTTGGAGGGAACCCAATCGCCATTGCTTCGGCTCTGGCGACAATGGACATCCTGCAGCGCGAGGGTATTGCCAATGCTCGCGTAGTCGGCGGCAAGATACTGGACCGTTTGCACGGCTGGAAGCAGACGCATCCCCTGGTTGGGGATGTGCGCGGCCGCGGCCTCATGATCGGCGTCGAACTGGTGCTTGACAAGGTCACTCGTAAACCCGCCACCGCACTGCGCAACCGCGTTGAAACACTGTGCTTTGAAAAGGGGCTGCTGATTCTCGGTTGCGGCGAAACTTCGATTCGCCTTTGCCCGCCGTTGATCGTCAATGAGCAGGAGGCGACTGTGGCGTTGGACATTCTGGAAGAGGCACTGTCCGAGGTTGAAAAAGAACATGCGCAGGCAGAGGAAGTTGCAGCAGCAAACGCATAGTTTCGTTTAGCTAGGGCCTGTTCACACTACTCGCGTGGATGGCGTTGCGCGCAGAAATCCGGCCAGACGAGGCTCGAGCCCGAAGGTTGTGGCGACCCCACTGCCGAGGGCGAGAACGAAGTATGGCCGGATTTCTGCCGCAACCCGAAGGGACGGGGCCAATTTTCCTCATTTTGTCGTCCCTCCTTGCTTCAGTAACCAGTTACAGCACGCTCGTCGTTCCTAAAACTGAGAAAAATTGGCTCCCGGCGCCACCACGCCAGGAGTGTGAACAGGCCCTAATCAAAGCTTGCTGGTCGGCGCTCACTGCGTCGGCCAGTTTATCCTGGTGCAAAAGTCGGTTTGTGTTGCACGCAGATCAAAAAAGACAGAGAATCATTCGCAAATGCAGGCGCTCAACAATTTGCGAATCGGAGCACTGGAGCGGAGCGTACGCGCGCTTGGCTGGCTGACCCTGTTCCGTGGCCGGGCGACAGAAAAGCCAGCTCATCTGGTGACGGGTGAGCGGGGTGAGTGGTTAACATACCTTCATTTGCGGCGCCACGGATTTACCGTCGTTGCCCGGCGCTGGAACGATGGGCCACTCCCCGGAGACCTGGATTTGATTGCCTGGGAAGGGGATACTCTCTGTTTCGTTGAGGTAAAGACGCGTACCAGTCGCAAGGTGGCCACCGCATCCTCGGCCGTAGACCAGAACAAGCGTCAGATTTTGCGCAGGCTTGCCAGGCAGTATTTGCG
The DNA here is from genome assembly GCA_025359885.1 of Acidobacteriota bacterium. Classification (GTDB taxonomy): domain Bacteria; phylum Acidobacteriota; class Terriglobia; order Terriglobales; family Acidobacteriaceae; genus Acidicapsa. The sequence goes on along the minus strand of JANYDG010000004.1, from coordinate 30,096 downwards.
CCAGTTACCAGAGGTTCAAGCACCCAAGGTACGATTCGACATTGTGACGGTTTATGAAATCCTGGATCAGCCCGTCGAGATCCAGGTGATCCCCGGGGCATTCGGCTGGTCAGAGAATGTTTGAAGACAGATTGGGCCTACCTTGTGGAGATTTGCCCGGTGCGATGTGCGGCAGACTCCAGGCTGTGCGCCATTTCCTGTGTGGCGAGGCGTTGTTGCTCAGCAGCCGAGGCCAACTGGTGCGACAGGCCCGACATCTCGTCAGTCTGCACCGAGATACTGCCCATCGAATTGAGAGCGGTCGCAATATCGCCGCGAATGGCCGCAACCTTGCTCTGAATGTCTGCCGTGGCCGCCGCCGTCTGCTCGGCGAGCTTTTTGACTTCGCCAGCCACGACGCTGAAGCCCTTGCCGTGGACGCCAGCCCGAGCCGCCTCAATGGTCGCGTTGAGGGCTAGAACGCTGGTCTGGGTGGCGATGGACGCGATCAGTTCAGCCACCTTGGCGACGCCATTGCTGGATACCTGCAAATGCTGCAAAGCGGTGAGGCCTTCGTTGCCGGCGTCTCGGAATTTGTGGGTGGAGCGCTCGACCTCCATCGCATTCCTGGCAATTTCGCCGATGCTGGACTCGATCTCGTGGGTTGCCGTAGAGACCATCTCAAGTTGTCGATTCACTTCGGATACGTGCGAACGGAGCGCTTCCTCAGCACGCTTTGCCGCCTCGACGGCCTTGGTCGTGACTCCCCAGAGTACGACGTTGCCGATGTAGACGCCGTGCTCATCAGTCACTGCCTCCACTTCGAGGTCGAGCCTTTCAGAGCCAAGCTGAATGACGGCGCGATGGGGCAGCTTGTGATTGCCCTGAGGGTGATGGGCCGTCCCGCCCAGAACGCGTTCGACATGGTCGGGGTGCTGGTGAAAGATGTGGATGGACTTGCCGACGATCTGATCGACAGGCACCGGCAGATACTGTTGAACGGCGCGCAGGGTCTTGCGGGAGGACTTGTTCAGGTACTGCAGTATCAGGTTCCGGTCGGCGAACATGACGTTGTAAGGCAGAGCGTCCAGCGCATACTGAAACCAGCGTTCGCTGAAAACCTCAACTCCTGTCTCTTTTACCCCGATGATTTCGCTGTTGGAGACCGGAGGAGGTACGTTGCGCTGCGAAGACTTGCCGCCAAAAATTCCCTGAAGCATACGAGCTTGCCCCCTTGCTGATATATCCAGTTTCGGGTCGCATTTGGGGAAATGGAAGGCGGAAGTGCAGATTGACAGTTTTGCACGCCGGTGATTCCTGAATTGTGCCGGACGGTTCTGATTTGGAATTCACCGGAGGCCACCGGAATTGTGTGGTCAGGCTTAGTCCTGGGCGTCCTGGAACTCTTCGTGCCAAGCCATCTGGATGGCTTCGAGGCGGCCTTCGTTGGATTTGAGCGGGTCGTCGGCGAAGCCGGGGAGTTCGGTGACCAGCTTGTGCAGATCGGTAAAGCGGACTGTGAGCGGATCAAGCTCGGGGAATTTTTCCTGGAGCTGAATGCCGATCTCTTCCGAGTCGGTCCAGAGGATTTCGCGGGGCATGGGGTTCTCCTAAAAGCAGGGACGAGGGAATAGGGACGAGGGAATAGGGACGAGGCACTAAAGCATTTTCAGGAATGGTATCAAGGGAGGCCGCGCCGTTGACTGGATTTTTCATCAAGAAAAATCCATCCTCGCGAAAGCCGGACACTTTACAGTATTCCTGAAAATGCTCTAGAACTGTGGCTTGGATTCCAAATCCAATGTCCGCTTCGGCCTACTTGCCTTCGGCGAGCGTAAGCGGCTTGCCTTCAGAGACATAGTTCCGGTTCCACTTGGGAATCTCGACCACGTAGGAGCCGGGGCGGGTGACGATAGCCTGGCAGCCGAGGCGGCTATTGAGCTGCTGATCTGCAGCCATGTCGAGGCGATCGATTTCGTCGTCATCGGCCTCGCTGATGCCGGCTTCGCCTTCTTTGATCCACAGGTGGCAGGTGGTGCAGGCGCAGGCGCCGCCACAGGCGTGGTCGAGGAAGATGTCGAAATTCTCAGCCACGTCGAGGAAGCTCATCGGCTTGCCGTGGTGATCGTAGGGCATGGTGCCGTACTCGAATTCAACGGACTTGCCTTCCGGCTGGAAGGTGATTCGGACGAGCTTGTCGGCGGGGATGTTCTGCGTATTGATCATGGCGGCTCTCGTTTCCTGGCGTTTAGTCTCTAGCTGAAAGCTGGCAGCTGGCGGCTGGTAGCTTTACTCAAATTCTGCCTGGGCAAAGGCGTGGGGTGCGTGGATTTCAGCAGGGTTGGCGGCAGCCATGTCATCGCTGGCCGATTGCATGGTCTTGCCGCGCATGGCACCTGAAACAGCTGCATCCATCATCTTTTCTGCAAAGTTGCGGGTGGCGTGGTCGAGCGAAGTGACGGCGTCGCGGATGGCCTTCAGATCGGTTTCGCACCTCACCTTTTCAAGGTGCAGACGGGCGATGTGGATGGCGATCTTTTCAGTTTCTGAAATAAGCTGCCAGGCAGAGTGGGCCGGGGCCTTGTTCACCGCAATGAGGATGGTTTCGGCTTCCTGGCGGGCCTCGATGAGCTGGCGCGCCTCAAAGTCAGTCTCAGCGTGGTCAAAGGAGTCGAGAATCATGGTTTCGACCTGCTCGTCGGTGAGGCCGTAGGTCGGTTTCACTTCAATCTGGGCCTGGATGCCGCTGCGCTGTTCGCGAGCCGAGACCTGCAGGATGCCATTGGCGTCGATGAGAAATTTGACTTCGATGCGCGGCAGGCCGGCCTGCATGGGTGGAATGCCCTTCAGGTCAAAGCGGGCCAGCGATCGGCAGTCTGCAGCAAGCTCGCGCTCCCCCTGGAGGACGTGGATAGCGACATTGGTCTGGCCGTCGACGCCGGTCGTGAAGTGCTCCGTGGCCGAGGCCGGGATGGTCGAGTTGCGCTGGATAATGCGCGCGACGACGCCTCCAAGCGCCTCAATCCCAAGAGAAAGCGGCGTCACGTCGAGCAGCAGCAACTCGTCCGTGGTGGTGGAGTTGCCGGCGAGAATGCTGGCCTGAACTGCCGCCCCGAGAGCGACCACTTCATCAGGATTGAGCTCGGTGTGAGGCTGCTTGCCGCGGGCGGAGAGTTCAAATACCTGATCCACGAGGACGCGGACAGCAGGAATGCGCGTGGAGCCGCCGACCAAGACGAGCTCTTCGATTTGTTCTGGCTTCACGCCAGCATCGGCCATCGCCTGTTTGCATGGCCCAGCCGTTCGTGCCAACACGGGCGCAATGAGCTGCTCAAAAACCTCGCGGGGAATCTCGCGCTGATAACGGTCGCCGTCCGGCAGCTCGATGTCGAGCTTCGCGCTCGGTTCAGTGGAGAGCGCAATCTTGGCTTCGATGACGGCTTTGCGCAGAGCCTGAATAGCATCCGGCTGTTGGCGCAGATCGACTCCGTGCTCGTTTCGAATTTCGTCGAGGGCAACGGCAAGCAGCAGGTTATCGATATCGTCGCCGCCCAGATGCGTGTCTCCGTTGGTGGCAATCACCTCAAAAATACCGTCGTTGAGCTTGAGAATGGAGACATCAAAGGTTCCGCCGCCAAAGTCGTAAACCGCGATCAGCCCTGCTTTGGCACGGTCCAGTCCATAGGCCAGAGCGGCAGCGGTCGGCTCATTGACCAGGCGGAGGACTTCCAGTCCAGCCATGCGCCCGGCGTCGCGGGTCGCCTGGCGCTGAGCATCGTTGAAGTAGGCAGGGACCGTGATCACCGCCTTGGTGACTGCCGCCCCAAAGTAGCGCTCCGCATTGCGCTTGAGCTGGCGCAGGATGTAGGCGGAAATCTCCGATGGCGTGAACTGCATTTCGCCCAGGCGAATCCTCAGCACTTCGCCGGGCTGGATGTCGTCAGCAAGGTGAAACGGGAAGAGCTTGAGCTCGTCCTGCACGTCTTCAAGACCCCGGCCCATGAGGCGCTTGACGGAGTAGACGGCGCGCTCAGGGGTTTCGATCAGGGCGCGGCGGGCAGAGTTGCCGACCGTGACGGTGCGGCTTGAGGCGGCTGCGTCAGCAGGCGTAACGTCGAGCGCGACAATGGAGGGGACGAGGTTGGAGCCGTCCACGCCGGGAATGACCACCGGCTTGTCGCCTTCCATGTAGGCAACGAGCGAATTTGTCGTTCCGAGGTCGATTCCGATCACTCGTTCTGTGGCGCGGTCTTCAGGCATTGCTCAGGATTCCTTGTCGGTTGAGAGTGCTTCGTTGACGTCGCGGACCAGGTTGCGCAGGTACCGGCGGCGATCGAGTTGGGCGGCCATGTCCTTGGCTGCAGTTGCGCGACCTGCGGAGTCACCGGCGGCCGCACCTGCGTCCCAGGCGGCGCCTTTTTCGACCAGGTTGTTGTCGAGTTTCGCCAGTTCAGACTCAAAGCGCAGGCTCACGGCGGTCAATTCAGAGTGGAGCGCCGGGTCGCTTTCGCCCATTTTCCTGTTCATGCGCATCTCCTCGAGCTGCATGTTGAGTTCAAAAACCTCTTCGAGCAGATCGGCGGGAGGCTGGCGTTTGGCCGTCTTGTTCTTCCCCGCAAACTCTTCGCCAATCTCAAAGCCCTCCAGCTTCAACAGGTATTCGGTGCGCTGCACCAGTTCACGCAAAGTGCGGTATGCATCGTTGAGCAGGGCAGTCGCGGCCAGGCTCCACTCTTGTTCCTGCGCCGTCGCGCGTGCAAACCGGTCGGGATGGAGGCGGCGGCTGAGGCGGTGGAATTCGCGCTCCAGAGCCGCAGTATCGATGGTCAGCCTGCGCTCGAAACCCACAACACTGCCGAAAACCTGAAAGTAGTCGATCCCAGCCGCCGGCTGCACCTTGCCGCACGCAGCACACAGCAGCGGCGAGCCGCCAAGCGCGGCGCGGCACGCCCAACAGGCTGCTGGAGCGGAAGTTGTGACCACTGATGTCATCGTGAGAGCGATTCTTGTTAGGAGAACGACGAGCCGCAGCCACAGGAGCGGGACGAGTTGGGGTTGATGAACTTGAAGCCCTGATGCATGAGCGTCTGTTCATAATCCAGGGTCATCCCGTGAATGTAGATGAAGCTCTTGGGATCGATAAAAATGCGGACGCCGTCGAACTCGTAGACGCGGTCGCGCTCACGGGGCCGCGTGTCAAAACGGATGCTGTAGGAGAGGCCCGAACAGCCGCCGCCCAGGATGCCAAGGCGCAGGCCACCCTCTTCCGGAGAAACGCCCTCCTTGACCATGCCGGAGCGAATCTTGTCGAGCGCACGCGGGGTGACGACGATGCCGGTCGCCGGAGGCTTCGCCGCCAAGGGCGGTGCCGCGATGGCAACCGGTGCATTCGCCGGCGCGGAAGTTTGAATTGTGACGAAATCCTGCATACGTTTTATTTCCCGTCAGTTTGAAGCATCTGAAGTCCCATCCTTGACCACAAACCTGTCAAGGATGGGGCACCCAGGTGGATGGCTCTAGTGAGCGGCGACGGCAACTTCAGCGGTCTCAGCCACGTTGTTCTTCTTCTTCCAGTCGCCGATGGCGGCGCGAATGGCGTCCTCGGCAAGCACCGAGCAGTGAATCTTGACTGGGGGAAGAGCCAGTTCCTTCACAATGTCGGTATTCTTGATTTCGAGCGCTTCAGCCACCGTCTTGCCCTTGACCCACTCGGTGGCCAGCGAAGAGCTGGCGATGGCCGAGCCGCAGCCAAAGGTCTTGAACTTGGCTTCCTCGATGACCTGTGTTTCAGGGTTGACGCGAATCTGGAGACGCATGACGTCGCCGCATTCAGGAGCGCCGACCAGGCCAGTGCCGACCTCGTCCGAGCTCTTGTCCATCTGGCCAACGTTGCGGGGATTGTTGTAGTGATCGATTACCTTGTCGCTATATGCCATAGGGAGACCTCCTCAGGTCGGTATTCCTTTGATTCAATTCCTGATATTCCGATGCGGGCGAGGCGCATTTTAGTGCGCGGCCCATTCAATCTTGCTCAGGTCAATGCCTTCCTTGACCATTTCGTAAAGCGGGGACAGCTCGCGAAGCTTGAGTACGATGCCGATGACCTTGTCAGCCACGTAATCGACCTCGGCCTCAGTGTTGTAGCGGCCCAGGCCAAAGCGAATTGAGCTGTGGGCCACATCATCGCCCAGACCGAGCGCCTTCAGAACGTAGCTGGGTTCAAGCGTCGCCGAAGTGCAGGCCGATCCACTTGAAACCGCTACGTCGTTGATGCCCATCAGCAGGCTTTCGCCCTCGACGTAGACAAAGCTCATATTGAGGTTGCCCGGAAGATGATGCTCCCACGAACCATTGATTTCGACGTAGTCCAGGGCCGACTCAAGCTTGTGGCGCAGGCGGTCGCGCAGGCCAATGAGGCGGGCGGCTTCGGTCGCCATCTCCACACGGGCAATTTCGCAGGCCTTGCCCAGTCCCACGATCGAGGGCACATTGAGCGTGCCAGAGCGCATGCCGCGCTCGTGCCCGCCGCCATCAATCTGGGCTGAAATCTGCACGCGGGGGTTGCGGCGGCGAACGTACAGAGCGCCGACTCCCTTGGGCCCGTAAATCTTGTGCGCGGTCAGTGAAAGCACATCAATGTTCATGGCCACGACGTCAACCGGAACCTTACCTACAGCCTGCACCGCGTCCGTGTGAAAGATGACGCCCTTCTCGTGGCAGAGCTTGCCGATCTCCTCAACTGGCTGGATGACGCCGATCTCGTTGTTGGCAAACATGATAGAGACGAGAATGGTCTTGTCGTCCATGGCCCGGCGCAGGTCTTCAATGTCGATCAGGCCGTCTGCCTTCACCGGCAAATAGGTGACGCGGTAGCCGTGCTTTTCAAGGCGCTTACAGGTGTCGAGCACTGCTTTGTGCTCGGTAACCTGGGTGATGATGTGGTTGCCGCGCTCCTTGTACATCTCGGCAATGCCCTTGATGGCGAGGTTATTGCTTTCGGTAGCGCCCGAAGTAAAGATGATTTCCTTGGCTGTTGCGCCGACGAGTTTGGCGATCTGTTCGCGGGCCGTCTCGACGGCCTGCTCCGCTTCCCACCCAAAGGAGTGATTGCGGCTCGCAGCGTTGCCGAATTTTTCGGTGAAAAACGGGATCATCGCCTCCAGCACGCGCGGGTCCATGGCGCTGGTGGAGTGGTTGTCCATATAAATCGGCAGGGTGACACCTGCAGGTACTTCGGTGGTATGGGTAACAGTGCTCATCATGATCTCCACTTGAAAACTTGCTCTGAACTTGATCTGCCGGCCGCCACCTGCTTGGATCGCCGGCGGTGCAGCAGAGGAAAGGGTTGCCCTAATTGGGCAGCGAAAGCGATACCAGTTGTCGCAGTTGCCCGGCACGCGCCACGGCTGTTTCGTGATCGACCAGGTCGTATACAGTGATGTTTTTCAAGACTTCGGCGATGCTCTCATTCACGCGCGCCAGCGGCTCCTTGACGGTGCAGTTGGGCTCCAGATCGCAGGACTTCGTGCCCTTGACGCAGGAAGTAATGAACAGCGGCCCATCAATTGCGTGAATCACTTCAAAAGCGGTAATCGTCCTGGCGCTCTTGGTCAGACCGTACCCACCATTCATACCGGCATGAGAACGCAGCAGCCCAACCTTGGCCAGCCGCTGCAGCACCTTGGCCAGCAACTGCGCGGGAATTCCGTAGGTGTCGGCAATATCCTTGGCGCTCACCGAGGGCGTCTCCGGATGCTCGGCAAGATACTTAAGCGCCATCAGTCCGTAGTCCGCTTTTTTGGTCAGCCTGAGCATTTGAATTGCGACCCCTTCGGTCTGAACTTAGTATACGACCAATTCTGTCGCTATTTCAAGGGAAGTGAAGTTTCTCCCGATGTTGTTTGATCTGGCCGAACTGGGCCCCAAATTCTGCAAGCCAAACCATTTGTACAAAACTTTCTGAATTCCCTCTTGGGAAATGCCGAAAGGCTCGGTACAATCTGGCGGAAAGGCCCTCAGAAAAGAACGGTCCTCAAAACCCAAAATGGCTAGCCCCTGCAAACACCCAAAAGTCCGTATCGTCTCCCGCACCGAAGACGCGGAGTATGTCGAATGCGTGGAATGTGGCGAAGTTTTTGATTCCGATGAATTTCGCGACATGGAGATTGAAGCACAGTCCGTTAGCGAAGATAGCGATGCCGACAACTGATTGCTGACGCCTGCATGCTGCTCATGAGTGCTCGGCCGAGCTCCGGCCAGACTCTCGCGAAGGGTCATTCACCGCGCGCGGAGCTCGTTGCTGCAATGCGCGGCACATCCGTGATTTCCCCGATACGCCTTGATGCGATCAGGGCGTAATGAAAACCAGATGCGATCGTCACCAGGATGGTGATGTCGAGCATCAAAGCGCGACCCTGCGTCACCCATGGTTGCCGATAAATCAGGTCGAGCATCACCATCCCGATCGTCAGCACCTGGCTCAGACTGTTTGCTTTCCCCAGAAGTGTCGGGTGAAAATCGCGCAGCCCGACCAGACCGTAGAGCATCGCTGCAGTCAGCAGCATCCCGAGGTCTCGCCCAAAGACCAGCACTGCGATCTTCGGATCCAGAATGCCCATGCGGGTGAACACCAGGAACAGAGAACTCAGCAGCAGTTTGTCCGCGATAGGGTCAAGATACTGGCCGAGCATCGTCCACTGGTGAAGCCAGCGGGCCAGCAACCCATCAATCAAATCTGTGACCGCTGCCACGATGAACATGCCAAAAGCCAGGCCAAACTTCCTCTCCACCACCACCACGACCAAAAACGGCAGCAGCACCATCCGCATCAGCGTCAGCAGGTTTGGCACAGCGAGCAGCGGATTCATGCGCCGCTTGGGAGCGACGGTGTGAAGATTCAGACTAGACGCGTCTGGGCTCGAACTCATCACCAAGCATGTTAAACCACCAGTAACACGCGTGCCATACCATTCAAAGCGCCTAAGCAGATGCCATCAATGCCAGCAAAGCACAGGATCGACGCCCCGGGGAGCTTGATCAGGCCATTGAAACTCGAACCGCGCAGTACGCCCCCCCCCGGCCTCAACCCCGGCCTCAACCGCGGCCTTTACCGCGGAAAGAGCAGCGCCGTGCGGGAGTTGGCTTCGCAGCCGCGATGCTGATAGACTGAAGGAGTCGTTTTTAAACACTCGCCTAACTCAGTTGGTTAGAGCGCTACCTTGACACGGTAGAGGTCGGGAGTTCGAGTCTCCTCGTGCCTACCATATTTCTAGATACCACTTAAAGAAATCCCGATGGTCCCCGTTTACACTCACCGCAAAAACTTCCTCAAAATGTCAGCTTCCGTCTCAAGTTCAGGATGCGCGGGCGCGGCGGGTAATCGTCGGAGTGCTTGAGCAGTTTGCCTCTGAGCGTAGCTGTTTCGATCTGGGATCGAGAAGCTTTGTTCGATTGAATTAGGCGAAGAGACGGCGAATTCGAGGGGGGGGGGAGGGGGGCGGGTAGTTCTGGCTATTTTGCGCATTCTGTGCGGGTAAATATTGCAATCTGCAATATTTCTGTGCTTTTTGGGCACCTTTGCTGGCCGGGCGCCTGCGGACCGAGTGGTTTGCGTGCCGACTCTATTGCGAGTGTACGCGGATCGATGTTAATTCCCGGCAGGGAAGCGGGCGGTTTTTTGCTGAGAGATTTGGGTGCCCCAGGTCCCTGACTGCTGGACCCGGGGGCACCCTCAGTGCGGCAGGCATTACAATTCGTGCGAATACCTGAGTGAACGGAAATGTGCAATGACACGTAAGCTGACCCTCGACCGCCGGGATTTTCTCAAGCAGGCGGCGGGCGCAATTGGCGCGACGACTCTCGCGGAACGCGGCGCTGCTGGCGCACCCTCGTCTGTCGAGCCTGAAGCTCAGGCCCATGCGCAGGCGGTGCACCTGGGAGCGGAGGTCGGTTATCCGCGCCGCTTCAGCGGGCGACAACTGCGCATGATTTCCTTTCCCCTGGGCGGGGTGGCGGCCGGCAGCATTGGCCTGGGTGGGCGCGGGCAGCTCACTAACTGGGAGATCTTCAACCGCCCCAACAAAGGTTACCGGCCCACCTACGCCTTTCCGTCGATCTGGGCGCAGGCCGGGGAGGCAACGCCGGTGACGCGGGTGCTTGAGTCGCGCATTCAGCCGCCGTATGAGGGGCAGGATGGCCTGGGTTCGAGCAATGTTCCGGGCCTGAGCCGGCTGGATTCGGCGACTTTTACGGGCGAATATCCGCTGGCTCATCTTGATTTCGCCGATCGCGCGCTGCCGGTGCAGGTGGAGCTTGACGCTTTTTCTCCGTTCATTCCTCATGACGCGGATGATTCGGGGTTGCCGGTGGCGATTCTGCGCTACCGGGTCAGAAATCCCGGCGCCGTGGCGGCGCATGTGAGCATCGCCTTCTCGATTGAAAACCCGGTGACCACGCGGGAAGACGATGGCGGCGCGGCAGAGCAAAAGGCCGATCAGGGGCGGCGCAATGAGTTTCGCCGTGAAAACGGAGTTGCCGGGCTGGTGCTGGGGAATCCGGCGCTGGCTTTGGATGCTGCCATGGCGGGCGAAATTGTGATGGCGGCGACGGTGGATGGCTCTGCCGAGGTTTCGCATTGGACTGGCTGGCCGATGGGTCGGTGGTGGAATGCGCCGCTGCATTTCTGGGATCAGTTCTCAAAAACCGGCGACCTGCCGCCCGAGTCAGGCGCGCGTAACACCGTGGGTGTGCTGTGCCTCAAGCGCACCATCGCACCGGGCGAGACGGCGAGCTTTGAATTCCTGCTTGGCTGGCGCTTTGCCAACCGCACGCCCGACTGGTGCGGATGGGAGGCTCCCAGGGGCGAAGGCAAGGCCATCATCGGCAACGCGTATGCGGCGCGGTTCAAGAGTGCATGGGAGGCGGTGGCCTACGCGGCGCAACATCTCAAGGCGCTCGAAGCGAAGACGCGCATGTTTGCGCAGGCCCTGCGAGAGAGCACGCTGCCTGCCGAGGTGAAGGAGGCGGCGAGCGCCAATCTTTCCACGCTGGCGACGACGACCTGCTTCCGCACTGCCGATGGTGAATTTCACGGCTTTGAGGGCAGCGACGATTCGCGCGGCTGCTGCTTTGGCAACTGCACGCACGTGTGGAATTACGAGTCTGTGACTCCGTTTCTGTTTCCGTCGTTTGCGCGGTCGCTGCGCCGGAGCGCCTTTGGCTATGCGATGGACGACGCCGGAGCGATCCACTTCAGACAGCTGTTGCCCGCCGGCAAAGGGCGCTCGGGTTTTGCGGCAGCCGATGGGCAGATGGGGCAGATCATGCATGCCTGGCTCGACTGCAAGATCAGTGGCGACAAAGACCTGCTGCGCGCATCCTGGCCCGCGTTGAAAAAGGCGCTGGAGTTTGCCTGGGTGCCGGGCGGGTGGGATGCAAACCGCGATGGCGTGATGGAAGGTGTGCAGCACAATACCTACGACGTTGAGTTCTACGGACCAAACCCGATGTGCGGCATCTACTACCTTGGCGCTCTGCGCGCGGGCGAAGAGATGGCGCGGGCCGTCGGCGATACTACCTCTGCCCAGACCTACCGCAGCCTCTTTGAACAGGGAAGCCGCTGGACCGACGCCAATCTGTTTAACGGCGAATACTACATTCAGAAGCCGCGGGGCTTTCGCAAGGAGGAGATCGCGGCCAACCTGCGCAGCGACATGGGTTCAGAGAACACCGAGACCCCTGAGTATCAGGTGGGCGCCGGATGCCTGGTTGACCAACTCGTCGGCCAGTACCTGGCGGATATCTGCGGCCTTGGGCCGCTCGTTTCGCCAGACAAGATTCGCGCCACACTCCGGTCAATCTACCGCTATAACTACAAGCGCAAGCTGACCGAACACAACAACACGGAGCGTACGTTTGCCTTGAACGACGAAGCCTCTGTGGTGATCTGCGACTACGGCAAGGCCGAGCGGCCTTACGTTCCGTTCCCCTACTTTGCCGAAACGATGACCGGCTTTGAATACACGGCGGCGGTGCTGATGATGTCCTGGGGCATGGTCGATGAGGGGCTGGAGTGCGTGCGCAATACACGCCTGCGGTACGACGGCGAAAAGCGCAATCCCTGGGACGAGGCGGAGTGCGGCCACCATTACGCGCGCGCCATGGCGTCATGGTCAGCTGTGGTTGCCTTGAGTGGATTCAGCTATAGCGGGGCGGATGCTTCGGTGGTTGCGGCGCCGCTCGGGGCACGTGCTCGCTTCAAATGCTTCTGGTCAACGGGCACCGGATGGGGAACCTTTGCCGTGAGCCGGGCTGCCAGCGACACCCACTTCACGCTCACCGTGCTGGCTGGAACCCTCGCTTGCCGCAGTTGCGAATTTGCCGCGCCGGGCAGTACTGCCTCTGTGTCGATGGCTGGAAGGGCTGTCCTGAGCCAGTTGGCAAGGCGCGATTCTCATGCGGTTGTGACCCTTGCATCAACCGCGAACCTGGCCGCGCAGGATGAGATTCACATCGAGGTGCGGGGGTGAGTGACGGAACGAGCCGGGAAGCGCAGAGCAGGCCCTGGATTGTCATCGTGGGCGGATTTCTTGGAGCGGGAAAGACCTCTCTGATACTGGCTGCGGCGCGGTTGCTTGAGCAGCGCGGCCTGCGCTGTGCGGCCATCCTCAACGATCAGGGAACCGAGCTGGTGGACACCCGGCTTGCTGGTGGCAGCGGCATGGCGGTTGGCGAGGTGGCCGGAGGATGCTTTTGTTGCCGCCTCTCCAGCCTCGTTTCAGTCATTGAAGACCTGCGGCAGTGGTCGCCCGACGTGATTTTTGCCGAGCCGGTGGGCAGTTGCACAGACATTTCAGCAACCGTCTTTGGTCCGCTGCGTGAGGAGTTTGATCGCTACCGGCTGGCGCCTTTCACTGTGCTGGTTGACCCGGCCCGCGCGGCCACATTGCTGCGCGAGGATGCAGACCCTGACCTCGGCTTCCTCTTTCAAAAGCAGTTGGAGGAGGCTGACCTGGTCTGCCTGACCAAGGCCGATCTGTATCCGGACACGCAAATTTCTGACTTGCCGGAGATTGCCGGAGTGCATACGCGGCGCTTGAGCGCGACCACCGGTCAGGGAGTTCAGCAATGGCTGGATGAAATTTTGCTCGGCACCGTCGTTGCCGGCAGGACGACGCTCGACATTGACTACGGCCGTTATGCGCAGGCTGAGGCCTCGCTGGCCTGGCTCAACCTGAGTTTCGCCCTGGAATCGGCCCCAGCGGTCTCCTCTGCCATGATCGTTGGCCCGCTCATGGATCGCCTCGACCTGGCGCTTGCGGCCGAAGGAATTGAGATTGTTCATCTGAAGATCTTCGCCAGCTCCGCCAGCGGCTGGCTCAAGGCTGCCATCTGCGCGCCCGGCCAGGAGCCCCAGGTCGAGGGGAATCTTGATGCTTCGCCAGCCGGCCGCCACGAGGTGCTTGTGAATCTGCGCGCCAAAGGCGACCCCGCCCTGGTGCAAAGCATCGTGGCCGCTCATCTCAATGATCTGGAAGGTACGGTACTTGACGTGCGCCTCGACTGCTTCAGCCCTGCCCCGCCAACGCCTGAGCGGCGAATTCCCGCGGCGCACGCGTAAAGGTTGCCAGGTTTTGCAGCCTTACTGCGCGGGCAGTAGGCTGTCTTGCCTCAAGAGCCAATAGTGGAAGCCGTCGAGGATGGCCATCAGGGATGCCTGGTTCATGTCGCTGCTTACCCCGGCGGTGATCCATGGCTCGTGGCCGTCCGCGTGAAAGCTGAGCGTGACTCGGACATGTGCGGCTGAGTCGTGCGCCGACACGTCGATGGCTGTCACGCTGAAGGTTCCCAGCCGCATCTGGCGAATGGCTGGGTACCATTTCTCGAGCTCCTGGCGCATGGTCCTGGTCAGTGCGTCTACCGGACCGGTGCCCTCGGCTCGGGAGGTCGCAATGCGCGTTCCGGCAATCGACAGGCTCATCGAGGCCTGGACGTAGCGGGTGCCAGCTTCGTCCGCCTCATCAATCACGCGCCAGGTTTTCACGCTGAATGGGTTGGGCAGGGTGCCAAGCACGCGCATGCAGGCGAGGCGAAAGGAAACTTCGCTGACCGTGTAGCCGCCGCCTTCGATCATCGCCGGGTTGGCGTCCATCAGGCCCTGTGCCTGCGCAGCGTTGAGCGCTACCCCGAGCGCCTCAGAAAGCAAAATCACGTTGGCCCGGCCTGAAAGGCCATTCACGCCAATGGTTGGATTGGCACCGACTTCGGCAGGGTCACACCAGAGGTAGGCCCCTGGATTCTTCCGCTCGCTGCTGCCGTGCATCCCGGCCCATGTGCCAAATGCGCCCGGCCCGACAACGGGCGCGCCGTGCGGCACTTCAAGCCCAAAGGCGGAGTAGGCAGAATGGGCCAGGCTGGTCAGCCGCGGAAGCTGTGCCGCGCTCACGAAACTGGCCTCGCCACGCAACTGCATCCCGCCGACTAATGTGGTCAGGTTGACGTTGCCGCAGCGTTCGCCGGTTCCAAGCAGCGTGCCCTGAACCTGGGATGCACCGGCCAGAATCGCTGCCCGGGTGTTGGCCACACCCAAGCCCCGGTCAGTGTGCCCGTGAAAACCAAAACTGCCGCCGGGGTGGTCGGCTCTGAGCTTACTGAAGACCGCTGCCACCTCTTCAGGACTGGCCCCGCCGGTCGTGTCACACACCACAATGCGGCTGACTCTCTGCTCGACGCACTGAGCAACGAGCTTTTCGAAGTAATCAAGGCTCTCGCGGTTGTAATCTGGTTCGCAGGCCACGCCGTTTTCTCTCCGGCCACAGGCTGCATCCATCGCATGTTCCAGGTCGACAATCACTTCCAGACCGTGGCTCTGCAGGTATGCAATGGTCTCAGAGGCCATGCACAGGTGCTCTTCCGCCGTGGTTTCGAGCGACCGGATGACGTCAAGCAGGCGCGATTTCACCACGATCACTGCCACCGGCACCCGGGCCTTGTGGCGCAGCATGAACTGAACGTCGGGCCATTCCTCCACCCTCATCCCGCGGCCACGCGTTCGGCCAAACAGTGCCAGCTTCATCGCGCCGGTATCCACAGTTACCAGCGCTTCGGTCAATTCACCCACAAACTGGTTGGCACCAGCAAAACCAATCTCGGCGTAATGCACGCCAAAAGCGGCCATCCGTTGCAGCAGAACGATCGCGTTTGGAACCGAGATCTGAATATTTGGCTGTTGCAGTCCGTCGCGGAGGCTGGTCTCGAAAAGCTCTACTGTTCTCGTACTTTGCATGTTCAAAACGCCCGGCTCCCGACCGTAAGCGCCGCATTCGGCGTAGGTTTCTCTGGAAATTGTGGTCCAACCCTTCATGATACCGCCACCGGGATTCGAAAGCCTCGAACGACGAGATTGAAATTCAGGTTGAGGGGCAGGGGCAGATTGCTTTCGGTCGTCTCATGCTGTGACGCCGGGCACAGACGCAGCCTCTCAACAGGGTGCAAAATCGTTGCGAAATTTGACGACGGCGGAGCATGAACTCCTGTGAGCCTGTCCCCGGTAGTCTCAGGGTTTCTGCTTTAGAGCAACCTTCCTGCGGCCTCCGGGCCCCCGACTTGAGCGGATCTGAACTTCGCGTCGTAACGGAGGAAGATCATGCCTGACAGTGCTCTCGCAGTTGCAGACAAGCCCATCCAGTTCACCCCGAAAACCCCCATCCAGTATGTCTATTTCTTTGGCGGCGGCACTGCTGACGGCAATGGAAAGATGAAGGATACGCTCGGCGGCAAAGGTGCAGGCCTGCATGAGATGACCCGGGTCGGCCTTCCCGTGCCTCCGGGATTCACCCTTCAGACCGAGGCCTGCCGCGAATTCATGCGCGGCGAAATCTCAGACAACGTCACCGATCAGATGCTCATCGCCCTGCACCGCCTCGAAGAGCTGCAAGGGCAGAGATTCGGCGCCGGAGATAACCCGCTGCTGGTTTCCGTACGCTCCGGTGCAAAGTTCTCCATGCCCGGCATGATGGACACGATTCTCAACCTCGGCCTGAACGATACTTCTGTTGAATCCCTGGCCCGCAAGACAGGCAAGCCCCGCTTTGCATACGATTCTTACCGCCGCCTCATCCAGATGTTCGGCGACGTCGTTCTCAATATTCCCAAAATCAAGTTTGAACATATCTTTGACGCCGCCAAGCTACAGATCGGCACACAGCAGGACACGGACCTCGATGTCGATGCACTGCGCGGCATCATCGCCGAGTACCGCAAGCTGATTCTCCATGAGACGGGTACCCAGTTCCCGCAAGACCCCTATAAACAGCTCTTCATGGCCCGCGACGCCGTCTTCCATTCCTGGGAGAATGAGCGCGCCAAGGCCTACCGCCGCATCAATCACATCGACGACTGGCTGGGCACCGCTGTCAACGTGCAAGCCATGGTCTTTGGCAATCTCAGCGAACAAAGCGGCACCGGCGTTGGCTTTACCCGCGACCCTGCCACCGGCAAGCGCGAGTTCTATGGCGAATTTCTGCTCAATGCCCAGGGCGAAGACGTCGTCTCTGGCAGCCGCACCCCGGTGCCGATTACCCAGTTGCGCGACCTGATGCCAACGGTCTACGAGCAACTGCGTACCCTCACCCAGAACATGGAAGAGCACTACCGCGAGATGCAGGATTTCGAGTTCACCATCCAGGATGGCGTGCTCTACATGCTGCAGACCCGCAACGGCAAGCGCACCGGCCGCGCCGCAGTCCGCATCGCCATGGACATGGTGGCCGAGGGCCTGATCAGCGTTGACGAGGCCATCTTCCGCGTCGAACCAAACCAGCTTTACGACTTCCTCGTGCCGCGCCTCGACGAAACGCAG
Organism: Acidobacteriota bacterium; assembly: GCA_025359885.1. GTDB lineage: Bacteria > Acidobacteriota > Terriglobia > Terriglobales > Acidobacteriaceae > Acidicapsa. Next base: position 13,259 of record JANYDG010000004.1, on the reverse strand, counting down.
GGCGCAGTTGAAGTGCTCGCCACCGGCCTCCCTGCCTCCCCCGGCGCAGCCGTCGGGCAGATCGCCTTTTCTGCTGAAGACGCGGTCCGCTTCCGCGAAAAAGGCATCATGCGCTCCATCATCCTGGTGCGCCGAGAAACCACCCCGGAAGACATCTCCGGCATGGAAGTTGCAGCAGGCATTCTCACCTCGCGCGGCGGCATGACTTCGCACGCAGCGGTGGTCACACGCGGCATGGGCAAGTGCTGCGTAGCCGGCGCGGGCAGCATCCAGGTCGATGAAGAAAAAGGTGAAATGCGCGTCGCTGGCCACCTGTATCACGAGGGCGACTGGCTTTCGCTCGACGGTACCACGGGCCGCGTCATCGCCGGCCAGCTTCCGCTGGTGCCAGCAATGCCTGACGACCCCGACCTGGTCAAATTCATGACCTGGGTGGATAGCCGCCGCCGCCTCCACATCCGCGCCAACGCCGATATTCCGCGCGATGCCGTCCAGGCGATTCGCTTTGGCGCAGAGGGCATCGGCCTCTGCCGCACCGAGCACATGTTCTTTGACGAGGACCGCCTGCCCTACATGCAGGCCATGATCATGGCGCGCAACGAGCACGACCGCCGCGCTGCGCTCGAGAGCCTGCTGCCCATGCAGCGCGAAGACTTCATCGGCCTCTTCAAAGCCATGGGTGATCTGCCCGTCAATATCCGCCTGCTCGACCCGCCCCTGCATGAGTTCCTGCCCAAGCGCGAAGAGCTCATGGTCGAGATCGCCCGGCTCGAAATCACCGATGCAGAGTCGCCCGAGCTCACCTCCCTGCGTACGACCCTTGAGCGCGTCGAGCAACTCCACGAGATGAACCCCATGCTCGGCCTGCGCGGCTGCCGCCTCGGCATCGCCTATCCCGAAATCACCGAAATGCAGGTCCGCGCCATCTTCGAGGCCGCCGTTGAGGTCAAGAAGACGGGGGCCCATCCGCATCTGGAAATCATGGTTCCCCTCACCTGCGGCATTGAAGAGATGCGCAACCAGGCAACCGCCATTCGTCACTTTGCCAAAGAGATCTTTGCGCGCGAACACGAAACCGTGGACTATATCGTCGGCACCATGATTGAGCTGCCGCGTGCCGCCTTGCTCGCCGATCAGATCGCTCTCGAAGCGGAGTTCTTCAGCTTTGGCACCAACGACCTCACCCAGACCGTCTACGGCATCTCCCGCGACGACGGCAACCAGTTCCTGCCGACCTACATCAAGCACGGCATCTTCAAGCAGGATCCCTTCGCAGTGCTCGACCAGGAAGGTGTGGGCCAGATCATGAAAATGGCCACCGAGCGGGGCATCAGGACCCGGCCCAATCTCAAGGTCGGCATCTGCGGCGAACACGGCGGCGAACCTGAGTCAGTCAAGTTCTGCCACCGCCTTAACATGGACTACGTCTCCTGCTCGCCCTTCCGCCTGCTTACTGCCAGGCTCGCCGCCGCACAGGCTGCGCTTGAAGATAAGTTGGCTGCGCAGGGTGCTTCAAGTCAGGAGGGCACTCGCTAGTAGATATATAACTCCTCAGGCGCCCGCGAAACGGGTTCGCCAACTGGCCAGCAGCGGCAATCAGGCAGTTAGTTTGCTTGCCGTCGCTGGCCTGTTTTTATAAATCACATAAACATGCGTCTATCTCATGATTCTATCGCGCGGTGATAGCACGTCATGGGAGATATTGTTTCCATGATGCGTGAGCCTTGTCACATTCCTTCCTGGTGCTTTCATGCTAACTTCGGTCTGGATAGGTTATGGCCCGATTCCAGCTCTCCTATGGGCCATGACTTTGAGAGGAGTTACAATGGCGCTCAATAGTGCATCCGCTGAATGGGTTGACGGCTGGATTTGGTTTGTCATGATCGTAAGTATCGTCTCGCTGGGAATAGCATTCCTGTTTGCGCGAAGCGTCCTTGCTTCCGACAAGGGTACCCCAGCCATGCAGCAGATTTCTGCCGCCATTCGCGAGGGTGCGCAGGCGTTTCTTCGGCGTCAATATCTCACCATCTTCGGTTTCAGTATTCTGCTTGGCATCCTTCTCTTTATCTTTTATTCATTCACCAAGAGCACTGACCTTGCGGTGAAGACAGTGATCTCCTTCTTCGCCGGCGCTATCTGTTCGGGTCTCGCGGGATTTTCGGGCATGTTCGTTTCTGTGCGGGCCAATGTGCGCGTTGCAGCTGCGGCGCATCACAGCCTCAACCGAGCCCTGCAGCTTGCCCTGCGAGGCGGCGCGGTCACTGGCCTCTCTGTCGTGGCGCTTTCGCTGCTCGGCGTGGGCCTCATCTTTATCGCTTTTGGTGGATTGCATAACCCGACCCAGGTTCCCTACCAGATCGTCGGCTTCGGCTTTGGAGCGAGTTTTGTCGCCCTCTTTGCCCAGCTCGGCGGCGGCATTTATACCAAGGCCGCTGACGTCGGTGCTGACCTCGTCGGCAAAGTCGAAGCAGGCATCCCCGAGGACGACCCGCGCAACCCCGCCGTCATCGCCGACCTCGTCGGTGACAACGTCGGCGACTGCGCTGGCCGTGGCGCTGACCTTTTCGAATCAACCGCCGCAGAAAACATCGGTGCCATGATCCTGTCAATCGTCCTCTTTGGTAAATTCGGCATCCTCGGCATCTTCTTTCCCTTCGTCGCCCGCGCCTTCGGTCTGCTCGCCTCGATCATCGGCATCGCCACAGTGCGCCTCAAGAATGAAGACGAAGACCCCATGCAAGCTCTCAATCGCGGCTACCTGATTACCGCTCTCTGCGCCGCTGCCGGTTTTTACGTGGCCGTCCGCTTCCTGCTGCATGACAATCTCTGGTTCTTTGCCGCCGGGCTCATCGGCATGTTGAATTGCTACGTCTTCGTCTGGGTCACCCAGTACTACACCGAATACCGCTACCGGCCTGTGCTTTCGATTGCCAAAGCCTCGCTTACCGGCAGCGCCACCAACATCATCACCGGCCTCGCCGTCGGCATGGAATCAACTGCCATGCCCGTACTCGCCATCTCCGCCGCCATTCTTGGCTCGTATTACTGCGGACTCCACGCACTGCCCGGTCAGCGCGGAGCAGGCCTCTACGGCACCGCGATCGCCACCATGGGCATGCTCTCAACCGCAGCTTACATCCTCGCCATGGATACCTTTGGGCCCATTACTGACAACGCGGGCGGCATCCTCGAAATGTCCGGCGCACCCGACAAAATCCGCGACCGTACCGACCGGCTCGATGCCGTTGGCAACACCACCAAAGCCCTCACCAAGGGCTACGCCATCGGCTCCGCAGCCCTCGCCGCATTCCTGCTGTTTTCCGCATATCTTGAAGAGATCGGCGAACTTGTCCGCCAGAAAACCGGCAATCTTGCCTTCGTCTTTGAGCGGGTCGACATCAGCAAACCAGCTGTCTTCGTCGCCTCGCTCATTGGCGCGGCTCTCGTGCTTGTCTTCAGCTCCTTCGCAATTCAGGCTGTCGGAGCAGCCGCGCAAACCATCATCGCCGAGGTCCGCCGACAGTTCAAAGCTGACCCCGGCATCATGCTCGGCACCTCAAAACCCGACTACCGACTTTGCGTTGACATCGTCACCAAGGCCGCCCTCAAGCAGATGATCGTTCCCGGCCTGCTCGCCGTCTGCGTGCCGGTACTTGTCGGCTTCGTCTTCCGCTATTTCTCTACCGTTGACGATCCAACCCTCGGCGCAGAAGCGGTCGCAGGCCTGCTCATGGTCGGCACCATCACCGGCATCCTCTTCGCCACGTTCATGAACAACAGCGGCGGCGCATGGGATAACGCTAAAAAGCTCATCGAAACCGGAGCGTTTGGCGGCAAACACTCTGAACCGCACAAGGCCGCCGTCGTCGGAGACACGGTCGGTGATCCCTTCAAAGACACCGCCGGGCCTTCGCTCCATGTGTTGATCAAGTTGTTCTGCACCGTCACGTTTGTCATGGCGCCGCTCTTCCTCCGCTAGCCTCAACCAGCGAAGATCAGTGGGATTGGGAAGCAGCAGGGCGAACCTGCCCGGCCTTCCCAATCCGCCATGATCGACCCCTGCCTGTGCCCTCCACTTTCCGTGACACCAAAACCACTCCTCCCCGTCTCACCCCGCCCGCCGTATACTCCACTGAGATACACTCCGCCACGTCCCAGTGGAAGGTCACAACCATGCAGGTCAGCAAATCTCTCCGCTTCTTCCTGATTTCTTCCCTCGTCCTGATCTGGATTTGGACAGCCGCGCCCTCTCCCGCCCAGGTGCCCCAGCCCCTCTACGTCACGCATGCCATTCATGATCCCAACGGTACCGGCAAGTTCTACATGGGCCGCGAAATCGCCCAGGTCATGGGCCCCGGCGGAATCTCCTGGCTCGACCGCCCAGAGCGCAAAACCGAAGAAATGCCCAACATCGTCCTCGACGCCCTCAATCTCAAGGGCAACGAGGTCGTTGTCGATTTCGGTGCCGGCTCTGGCTACTTCTCCTTCCTCATGGCTCCCAAACTCAACAAGGGCGGCAAGGTACTCGCCGTCGATCTCCAGGACGAAATGCTCTCGACCATCCGGCAGCGCGCCCGGGCGCTCAAGCTTTCCAATGTGGAAGTCAACAAGAGCAGTGAGACTGACCCCAATCTTCCCCCGCAGTCGGTAGACCTCGTCCTCCTCGTGGACGTCTACCACGAGCTATCCTTTCCCTATGAAGTCATGACTAAAATCCGCCAGGCCCTCAAGCCCGGCGGGCAGGTCGTTTTTGTCGAATACCGCAAGGAAGACCCCAACGTCCCCATCAAGGAAGTTCACAAAACCACCGTCAAGCAGCTCCAAAAGGAGATGGCGGTCGTCGGCCTCGTCCCCGCAAAAGTGATTGAGACCCTCCCCTTGCAGCACATCGAGTTCTTCCGCAAAAGCGAATAGTCCGTCCCTCCCTCAAACAAAAATCCCCCGTCCAAACCCCTGATTTCCGGTTCGTAAGAACTCTTTGCGGTATCATCCGTCTATAAGACATCGGGATTCCCTCCACGCGGGGGAGGCCCGTCTTTGGGGTGGCGATGAACCGTTTCTTTCAGCGAACTGTCTTTGTACTTTCACTCGGCCTGCTCGTGGCCCTCATTGCCGGTGAATTCGGCCTGCGCGCTGTCCGTGCCGGCTCCAACGAAGACGGTGCCTACAAGCAGATGCGCGTCTATGCTGAAGTGTTGAAGAAGGTCCAGGGCGAGTACGTCACCGAGCCGAACATCAACGACGTCACCACCGGCGCTCTCCACGGCCTGCTCGAAACCCTCGACGCCGACTCCAGCTACCTCACCCCGACCGAGTACAAGATCTACAAGGAACATCCCGCCGCAGGCGAGGCCCAGGTAGGCCTCACCGTCTCCAAGCGCTACGGCTACGCAGTCGTCGTCAGTGTGGCCCCCGGTTCGCCTGCTGAAAAAGAGCACTTCACCGACGGCGACGCCATTGAATCGATCGGCAGCCAGTCCACCCGCGAGCTCTCGCTGGCCATGATTCGCGTGCTGCTCGATGGCAAAGCCGGTTCCCAGGTCACGCTCTCGGTGATTCGCCCGCGTAAGCAGGATCCCGAAAAGGTTACCCTCACCCGCACCTCGAACTCCGTCCCGGCGCTCGGCCAGCAGCAGTACGAAAACTCCAGCATTCTCTACCTCAAACCCAGCGTCCTGACCGCCGCCCGCGTCGACGAAATCTCAGCCCACCTCAAGGACATGGCCAAAAACGGCAATAAAAAGGTCCTCCTCGACCTGCGCGACGTCACCACCACCGATGAAGACCAGGGCCTCCGCCTCGCCAACCTCTTCCTGAAACAGGGAACAATGGCTACCCTCAGCGGGCAGAAATTCCCCACCCAGACCTTTACCGCCGACGCCGCCAGGTTTGTCTCTGACGCTCCACTCGCCGTCCTCGTCAACCGCGGCACTGCCGGAGCAGCCGAACTCGCCGCCGCCGCCCTCGCCGACAACAAGCGCGCTGACCTCGTCGGCGAACGCACCTTCGGGCAGGGTTCCGTGCAAAAAACCATCGAGCTTCCCGACGGAGCCGCACTCGTGCTCACCGTAGCCACTTACTCCAGCCCCGGCGGCAAAAAGCTCCTCGAAGAAGCCGTCACCCCCACCACGCTGGTCGGCCCTACCCCGGAACAGGAAGCCCAGGACGCCGAAGAAGAACAACCCACCCCGGCCAAGACCGACGCCCCCCTCAACAAGGCCCTCGAACTCCTCAAAGCCAAAGCCGCCTGAGAAACCGTTGATCTCACCCTCTCAAGCCGCCTCCTCTCACCTTTGCTGAGAGGGGTACGCCCGACCCAATCCGCGTCCAGAAACAGCACACCGCGTGGTAGCCTCAGGCTGAGGCATCCTGAACGTGTCGTCCACCCCCTCCCAACTTTCTTCCTCTAACCACGCTTCCCCCCGTGGCGGCTTCAGTCCACCGCGCCTGCGGCCAGACAATGCCCCTGACCGCCGCCGCCGCAAACTTGCCGGACGCTTCACCTTCCTCGTTCTCTTTGCCCTCGCCGCCATTGCCGGATCGCTCGCCGGACTCACGCTCGTCTACTCCGTCGATCTGCCCCAGATTCACGACCTTGAGCGCTATCGCCCCTCCACCACCACAGAGCTTTACGACCAGAAGGGCCGCGCCTTCGGCTCCTTTGCCCTCGAACGCCGCATCATCGTCAACTACGAAGACTTCTCCCCCACCCTCCGCCAGGCTGTCATCTCCATTGAAGACAAAAACTTCGAATCCCACTGGGGGATCAACGTCTTCCGCGTCGCCGGAGCCCTCTGGCACGATGTAGCCAGCCACGGCCGTGCCCAGGGTGCCTCCACCCTCACCATGCAACTGGCCCGCAACCTCTTCCTCTCCGCCGAACGCACCACCGCCCGCAAAGTTCAGGAGGCCTACCTCTCCATCCAGATCGAGCGGTCATTTACCAAGGAACAGATCTTCACTCTCTACGGCAACCAGATCTACCTCGGCCATGGAATGTACGGCTTCGAGGCCGCCAGCGAGTTTTACTTCTCCAAGCACGCCACCGAGTTGAATTTGCAGGAAGCAGCCCTGCTCGCCGGCCTGCCCAAAGGCCCCGTCGCCTACTCGCCCCTGCTTTATCCTGAAAAAGCGATCCGCCGCCGCAACCTCGTCCTCTCTGAAATGGAGCAGGACCACGCCATCACCAGAGCCCAGGCTGATGCCGCCCGCAACACCCCCCTCGGGCTGAATATTCCGCAGCCTGAAATCCCCGTCGCCCCCTGGTTTGTCGAAGAAGTCCGTCGCGAGCTCGAAAAGCAGTTCGGCACTGAAGAAGTTCACGAAGCCGGTCTCCGCGTCGAAACCACGCTCGACCTCGACCTGCAGCAGGTCGCCAACCACGCCGTTGCCGATGGCCTGGCCACCTACGAGCGCCGCCGCGGCTGGCAGGGCGCAGCCATCAACGTCCTCTCCCAGGGCTTCGAACTCGCCCAGTACCGCCATCCTGACTGGACCATGCGCGCCCAGCCCGGCGCCTATGTCCACGCCCTCGTCACCTCCGTCCTCCCTCTTGAAATTCGCGGCCGCGTCGGCAACCAGACCTTTGTCATCACCCCTGAAGACTGGAAGTGGACCGGCCAGACCCATGGCGATGACCTCGTCAAACCCGGCGACGTCATCTTCATTCAGCTAGCTGCCGAAAACGGAAAATATGCCATGGAAGGCACCGCCCGTCGTGCCACCCTCGAGCAGGATTCCGGCGCGCAAGGCTCGCTCATGGCTATCGACAACACCTCCGGCGACGTCCTCGCCATGGTTGGAGGACGCGACTACGCTCTCTCCCAGTTCAACCGCGCCACCCAATCCCAGCGCCAGACCGGCTCCAGCTTCAAGCCCTACGTCTACACCGCCGCCATCGAAGCAGGTGCCAGGCCAGAAGACATCATCGTCGATGGGCCGGTCAGCTTTGGCAGCTATACTCCCCACAACTATGAGGGCGACTACAAAGGCTCGATGACCCTGCTCAACGCCTTCGCGGAGTCGCGCAACATTCCCGCCCTCAAGCTGGCCGCCCGCGTCGGCATCCACAAGGTCATTGAAACCGCACACCGATTCGGCGTCACCACCAACATGCCCGCCTACCTGCCCGTTGCCCTTGGTGCGGTCGAAATCACCCTCGACGAACAGGTCGCCAGCTACTCCGTCTTCCCCAACGACGGCGTCCGCGTCACCCCGCGCCTGCTGCGCAAGGTCTCAAACGCCGACGGCATCACCCTCTGGGAGCAGCCCCCAGCGGTCACGGAAGTCACCAGCCAGGACACCGCCCGCACCATGATGCGCCTGCTCAAAGAGGTCACCCGCTCCGGCACCGGCGCCGCCGCTGCCCAGCTCAAACACCCCCTCGGCGGCAAAACCGGCACCACCAGCGACTACACCGACGCCTGGTTCCTCGGCTTTTCACCCTCCGTCACCTGCGGAGTATGGGTCGGATTCGACAGCCGCCAGTCCCTCGGAGAAAAGGAAACTGGCGCAAAAGCTGCCCTGCCCATCTGGATGACCTTCATGAAAGCCGCCATCGAGGGCAAAGACGACGAACGCTTCAACGGCGACTCCGCCCCGACCCCCAGGCCCGACAGCCTCACCGCCGCCCCCTTGCCCACAGCAAACCCCAGGCCCCCCGTCCCAAACAAGCAGGCTGAGGCCCCGCTCGCCAAAACTCCCGCTAAATCCGCAGTTGCAGCGGCAAATCCGCCTTCGGCGAAACCGGCTCCCCAGCCAGCCACTGCCGGAGCCACGGCCAGGCCCAAACCTGCCCCTCTCCCCCAGCCCGAACCCACGAAACCTGCCAAACCTCAACCCAAACCCGCCCTCCCGCAATAACCCATGACAACTCAACCATCCTGTTTCTAAAGTTGAGTGCGGCGAAGTTTTTTACACACTCACAGATGCAGAAACGTCGCCTATGGGCTACACTAAGTTCGTGATCGAGATCCGCGAAACAGAGATCTTCGCACGATGGCTGCGGACACTTCGAGACGACAGGGCGCAAGCAAAGATCGCGGTTCGGACCAGACGACTCGCATTCGGAAATCCTGGCGATGTTCGACCGGTCGGCGAGGGTGTCAGCGAACTCCGCATCGACTATGGGCCGGGATACCGGGTTTACTTCGTGCAACGAGGGGTTGTCTTGATCGTTCTACTCTGTGGTGGCGATAAGAGTTCGCAGGACAAGGACATTCAAACCGCCCGCAGTTTGGCAAAGGAGATTGAATGAGCGCGATCAAGACCAAGCCGTTTGATCCGGCAGAATACCTGGAAAGTGACGAGGCCATCGCTGTTTATATGACCGACGCACTTGAGACCGGAGACGCTTCCTTTGTTGCTGACGCACTCGGCGTCATTGCCAGAGCGAAAGGCATGAGCGAAGTGGCGCGCACAGCAGGAATGTCGCGCGAGAGCCTCTACCGCGCCCTCAGCGCAGACGGCAACCCGGAATTTGCCACCGTCCTGCGCGTCGTCCAGGCACTTGGACTGCAACTGACTGCAGTACCGACCCACCCTCAGCAAGCTGCATGAAACGCCCTTCTGTGCCAAAGATTTTCACCTTTTGCCCGTGTCTGTCATCCCTAAGCTGGGCCAGCCACGCTATGGGAAATCAAATCCTCAATTGCGAAAAGACGAATGACTACCTGGAAATGCAGCAGCTGCGGTAAGGTTCACGATTCCATTCCGAATAGCTTCTCCTTTGACGGGCCAATATACTGAGGTGACCGTCGGAAATGGTTTGCGCCGCGAGGTTGCTCATTCAACAAGGACCGTTGCGTCATCGACAATGAAGGCCATTTCATCCGCGCAATTCTTGAAATCCCAATACTCGATAGCATGAGTGTTTTCACCTTCGGCGTCTGGTCAACGCTAAGTGAGGCGAACTTCAAACGAGAAAAGAAAATGGCTTCCAACCCAGAACGCGTTCATGAGCCTCCCTGTTTCGGCTGGTTTTCCAACCGCATCTGGCAATTTCCCGACACGCTTAACCTGAAGTGCAACTTGATCTCCCAATCCCCGGGACTTAGGCCCAGGATCGAACTCGAACCCACCGACCACCTGCTCGCGGTCGAGCAAAGAAACGGCATTTCCCAGCAAAGATTCCGGGAACTTTCCGAACAATGCCTCCACGGCTGGAAGCATCCCGAAAGCTGCGTGGAATAGAAATTCGGTGGTGCCGGGCTTCTGTTGGCGACAATACCCACGAATTTTGCGCAAAATTGCCAGGCAGAAAGACCCCCGCGCGCGCCCAAGCCTTCGCCGAATCACAGCCGCAACGGAAGCAACCCCGGTCAACGAGAGTCCGAGGGGAGTGTTTGCCCGTTTGATCGGGCTGAGCCGTAGCCCTGCCCTCCTCCGTTCTTCTCCAGACTTGTACCCCATCAAGCGCGCCTTGGATTGGCCTGCATATGGGCTTTCCTGGGACCTCGCTTCGACCAAACTTGCCCAAAACCCCACTTTTCAGCGATACTTAGGTGTTGTGTTCTGTGCAGTTGATGTTCCTCCTTCCAGGCCTCAGGGCTCCAGGCGTGAACGATCTCCGCCAAGGCAAAGTCAAGCTCCGCCAAAGCAAGTTCAAGACTCAGCAAGTTCAGCAGCATCGAAAGGAAACACACTCCCGTGGTTATGATCCGTTTGGCCCGCGTAGGCACCACCAAGAAGCCTTACTACCGTGTTGTTGTCATTGAAAAGGACCGCGCCCGCAACGGCCGCTCCATCGAAATCGTTGGCACCTACAATCCCCGCACGAACCCCGCCACCGTCAATCTCCAGCACGACCGCATCCAGTATTGGATCAGCGTCGGCGCGCAGATGTCTGACCGTGTCGCCAAGCTTGTTGTCAAGTTCCCAGCTGCCGCTGCCATCGAGACTGCCGTAGCCGCCTAAGTACTTTACTTTTGCCGTACGCGATGCGACCGTCGTCACAGACGAATGTCAGTTCCTGCTGATACTATGACGCGGAAGTACAAAGCTCGTGCTGTTTGCGGCGACGGATGAGGCCGCAATCCGAAACTGGAAACTAAAGACGGCTTTGGGGATGGAGTACGTGCATGACCCAATTGGATATGTTGGCAGTAGATGAGTTGGTGCGCGAGATTGCCCGTGCGCTCGTCGATGAACCGGACTCAGTTCAGGTGCAATTAGACAGCCACGACGAAAACACCGTCCTCCGGCTCAAGGTCGCTCCGCACGATGTAGGCAAAGTGATCGGGAAACAGGGGCGAACGGCAAGATCTGTCAGGACTATCCTCGGGGCCGTGAGCATGAAGCTCCACCACCGCTACACCCTCGACATCCTCGAAGAGGACGACAATTAAACTGCGGTGACTCGATCCTGATCAAGCAAACTCCCTCCCCCACGACCGCACCCACTCCTTCTGAGGGATGGGTCTGGTTGGCGCGTGTGCGCAAAGCGCAGGGCCGCAAGGGCGAAGTCATCGCCGAAATTCTGACCGATTTCCCGGAAAAATTTGACGAACGGAAACAGCTCTGGCTGCTCACCAATCCCGAAACCCCCAAAGAATCCGTCCGTGAAGTTCAGCTGGACTCGCATTTCCTGCACAAAGGCATGATCGTGCTGCACTTCGCCGGAGTCACCAGCATTCCAGAGGCAGATGCCCTGCGCGACCAGGTCGTCGCCATCCCCAAAACCGAACGAGCGCCCCTCGGCGAGGACGAGGTCTACATCAGCGACCTCATCGGCTGCACGCTGGTTGACGTCGCCCCCGAGCCCCCGCAAAAGGTCGGCCAGATTACCGGCGTTGACCGCGAATCAGGCCCCGTCGCGCTGCTCATTCTCAAGTTGCCCCAGGGCAGGGAAGAGATTCTCATCCCTTTTGCCAAGGCCTATCTGCGCACCATCGACCTCGATGCAAAACGTGTGGAAATGGCGCTTCCAGAGGGTCTGGTTGACGTCCAGATCCCCTGACCTCCATCGCTGATAGGGGTGCCCCATCTCTCGCTTCTGAGACAAGGCGATCACAAAAGTAGATGCCCCACTGCCTTTGCTTTTTTGCCGTCATTCCCGACGGGCATCTGCTGTTCCGGCGAGCTGGGAAGAACAAAAGCCAATGATCCGCTGCTCTCCTCTTGCATTTCCACACTTCACACGCCACACTTCACACTAGCTCTATGCGTTTTGAAATCCTCACCATCTTCCCGGAAATCTTCCACAGCTTCTTTGAGCATGGCGTCGTCAGCCGTGCTCAAAAGACGGGCCTGATTTCAATCGCCGTGCACGACCTGCGCGCCTTTACCCATGACCGCCACCGCACCGTCGATGACCGCCCCTTTGGCGGCGGCGAAGGCATGGTGCTCAAGGCCGAGCCGTTGGCCGAGGCCCTTGAATCCCTGGGCATCGCGCCGGTCAGCGAGCGCAGCGCCGAATCCAGCGCGAAGGAATCTGTCATTCTGCTCTCGGCGCAGGGTCGGCCCTTCAATCAGGCAATCGCCCGGGAACTTGCCCAGCTCGACCGGGTCACTTTTGTCTGCGGTCGCTACGAGGGCGTCGACGAGCGCATCAATGAGCTCTACTGCGACCGGGAAATCTCTATCGGCGACTACATTCTCTCGGGCGGCGAACTGGCCGCAGCCGTGCTGCTCGACGCTACCATGCGCCTGATTCCGGGCGTGCTTGGCAACCAGGCGAGCAGCGAATTTGAAAGCTTCGGCGTGACGGATGCGGCGATTTCGACCGACGTTGAGGGCGTGCCCCGTTCACAACATGGCGCAGGCGGCCTGCTCGACTACCCTCACTACACGCGCCCGGCAGATTTTCGCGGCCACCCCGTCCCCGAAGTGCTGATGGGCGGCGACCATCAAGCCGTGCGCCTCTGGCGGCGTGAGCAGCAACTCCGCAAAACACTCAGGAATCGGCCCGACCTGCTGGAAGGTGCGACCCTCAGCCCTGAAGACCAAAAGATCCTCCACCGGCTGCGCAATGAAGCAATCGCTGGAAACGACGCTGAGGGCTAGCACCGAAAGCTGATTCTCTGTTAAACTAAGAGTTCTGAATTCAAGAGCAGGAAAGCAGCTTATGTCCATCCATCCAGTCATGCAGCGCTTGGCCGATAAACTCAAGCGTACCGATTTGCCCGCCTTCAAGGCCGGCGACCAGATTCGTGTCCAGGTCAAGATCAAGGAAGGCGAAAAAGAACGCCTCCAGGCATTCGAAGGCCTCGTCATTGCTATCAAGAACGGCCCCGAGGGCAGCTTCACCGTGCGCAAGATGA